>DATFVD010000190.1:0-5767 GCA_035260505.1 Terriglobales bacterium | reverse complement strand
CGCCCAGGTCTATCTCAAAATCGGTGACGTGGCCCGTCTGGTGGGAATTTCTCCGTCGGCAATTCGCGGATGGGAAGCCCTCGGCCTTACCCATCCTCAGCGCACCGAGAGCCGGTATCGTCTCTACACCAACGACGACGTGCGCCTGCTGAAAAAAGCGCGCTACCTGCGCAAAGTGCGCGGACTGAACGCCGCCGCCATCGTGCAGACCCTGAAACGCGAAGGTGTAATCAAGCCCGCCGCCGGCAATGGCGCTGCTTCGATCGGTCCCCGATTGCGCCGCTTGCGTGCTAAGCGCGGAGTCAACCTTGCCGAAGTCGCCGCGGCAGCGGGAATTTCGATTGGCTTCCTCAGCGCCATCGAACGTTCGCAGATGAGCGCCTCTGTCGGCACACTGCGCAGGCTAGCACGCTACTACCGCACCAACATCCTTGATTTTTTCGATGCGACGGACCCAAATACCCGATTGGTGCGTCCGCCCAAGCGCAAAGTGCTCGAAGCCGGTCCCGGCGTCCGCATGGAGTTGCTCGCCTGGGGCAACAAAGTCATGGAACCCCACCTGTTTCGCATCGCGCCCCAAGCCGGCAGTGGCGAGTCCTACGCCCACGAAGGCGAGGAGTTCCTCTTCGTCCTGCGCGGCGAACTGAAAATCGCTCTTGACGGCGAGGAGTACCATCTCAAGCGCGGCGACAGTTTTTATTTTGAGAGCGCCACACCGCACCACTGGAAAAATCCCGGCCGTAGCGAGACCTGGCTGTTGTGGGTCAACACTCCGCCGACATTCTGAGCACCACAGAGAATCGAAATTATGCGCCTTCCCCAACCGCGTCTCGGCATCGCACTCCTGCTCGCATCCCTGTTTTCCATTCTGTTCTCGATTCCGCCGCTGATGGCGTCGGATGCGCCCGCGCAACCCGCCGACGTAATCATCACGAACGCCCGCATCTACACCGTCAATCCGCAACAGAAGTGGGCGGAGTCGATCGCCGTTCGGGGCGTCAAGATCATCGCCGTCGGAGAACGTAAACAGGTCGAAGCGCTGCGCGGCCCCGCGACAAAAGTGATTGACGCGCAAGGCCGCCTCCTTCTCCCAGGCTTCACCGACTGCCACATTCATTTCATGGATGGATCACTCGGTCTCACGCGCGTGGATCTGAACGGCGCCACCACCGTCGCCGAAATCCAGAAGCGCGTCAAAGCCTACGCCGACACTCATCCCGCCCGACCCAATGACGCGTGGATACAAGGCATGGGCTGGACCTATCCCACCTTCGGGCCCTCCGCGCTTCCAAACAAGAAGACACTCGACGATATCGTCCCCGATCGTCCCGTGTATCTGGTTGCCTTCGACGGCCACAGTTCCTGGGCCAACAGCAAGGCGCTCGCCATGGCGGGAATTGATCGCAATACTCCCGACCCGCCGAACGGAAAAATTGTCCGCGATGAAAACGGAGACGCCACCGGAGCGCTGAAAGAAGCGGCCGGCGATTTAGTAGGATCGAAAGCTCCCGTTCCCACCCGCGCCGAGCGCCTCGATGCGCTCCGCAAAGGCATCCACGAAGCGAACCGCGTAGGTCTGGTGCGCGTGCACAGCGCCGGCCAGGACTTCGAGTATCTCGATCTCTACAACGAACTGCGCAACCGTGGCGAGTTAACGCTGCGCTTTTACATCGCGTACTTTCTCGACCCTCCCGGCTTGACGCCACAATCCACCGCTCTGATCGAAAACGCGCGCAAACAATACAACAACGACTGGATCGCCGGTGGCGTAGTGAAGACCATGCTCGACGGCGTGGTCGAGGCCCACACCGCCGCCATGCTCGCGCCCTACACCGACGATCCGACGCAAAGCGGCAAACTATTCTGGGATCCCGACAAGTACAAAGCCACCGTCGCCAATCTCGACGCACGCCGCCTTCAGATTTTCACGCACGCCATCGGAGACAAAGCCGTGCGCCTAGCGCTCGATGCCTACCAGAACGCCGCCGCAGTGAATCACACCAAAGACGCCCGCCCGCGCATCGAGCACATCGAGACCATCTCCGCCGCTGATATTGACCGCTTCGGCAAGCTCGGCGTCGTCGCGAGCATGCAGCCGCTGCATTCCTATCCCGACGATGACACGCTCAACATCTGGTCGCGCAACATCGGACCCGAGCGCGCCTCCCGCGCCTGGGTCTGGCGCAGCATTCAGGCAAAAGGCGGAGCGCTCGCCTTCGGCAGCGACTGGCCGGTCGTCACGCTGAATCCCTGGCCCGGAGTGCAAACCGCCCTTACCCGCCAAACTTCGGAAGGCGATCCCCCCGGCGGATTCATTCCGCAACAACGCCTAAGCCTCGAAGACACCATTCGCGGCTACACCCTGGGGGCAGCCTTCGCCGGACGCCGCGAAAAGACCGAAGGCTCGCTCGAACCGGGCAAGCTAGCCGACTTCATCCTGCTCGACCGCGACCTGTTCAAAATCGAGCCCTCGGAAATCGGCAAGACCGAAGTCCTGATCACCATGGTCGGCGGCAAAATCGTCTACCAGTCGCCCAACTGGAAGGATTCCGGCTCAGCGGATAAGAGCGCCAAGAAAAGGAAGTGATGCGGAAAATAACAAACAATATCGGCCCACCGGCAAGATGGAACTTTGCCACATTGACGTCATCCCATCCCGTCAATCGACGCCCACATGCGCAAGGTGAGCATCGCCCTCCGGCGCATCCAGCCGGTCATACGGCCGAAACAGGACCGCATAAAGCAGCCCAGTGCCAACCACAGCCGCGGTGCCGACAATCATTCCATAGTTGCGATACCACGGATCCTGAGGCGTACGCGGCCACACCATGTTAATGATGGCCAGCACGCCATAAGTAAGCGCCGCAATGTTAACCGGCCAAGCCCAGACGCCCAAACGAAACTCCCCGCTAGGCTTCCAGCCCTTAGCGCGCGCAATCAGCGCTCCCAAAACAATCATCTGAAAGGCAACATAGATTCCGGCCGACCCAAACACGATAATGGTCTTAATCATTTCCTCAAGAAACAAACCGGCAATCGCAATGAGCGCCGGCACCGCACCCGCAACCAGCAGCCCAATGACCGGAACTCGAGTGCGTTTCGAAAGCGTGCTCAGCTGAGCGCCGCCAAAGATCATGCGGTCGCGCCCATAGCTGAACAGCAGCCGGCTGGTAGCCGCCTCCAGACTGATCAGGCAGGAGACAAATGAAACCATAACCACCGCAATCACCGCCCGCAGCCCGATCGCGCCCACCGCCGCGCGCAACGTAGTAGTCACCGGGTCGGCATCCTTCCCGGACAACACCGCATTCAAATCCGGGATCGCCAACACCAGCGCCAGACAAACCAGCATGGCGGCGAAGCCACCGATGTAAATAGTCATGCGCATCGCCTTAGGAATAGCGCGCCCGGCGTCCGGAGTCTCCTCGGCAACATCTCCGCAAGCTTCAAAGCCGTAATAACAGAACATGGCCGCAACACTAGACGCCAGAAACGCGGGCAAGTAATGTCCATTGCTCCCAAGCCCGAAACTCTGGAACAGCACCCGGAAACTCTGATGCCGCGCCGCCACGAGCAGGTAACTCCCCACCACGACCGCGCCCAGCAATTCGCAAATAAATCCAAACATCGCAACCCGCGCCAGAAGTTTGGTCCCGCTGACGTTCAGAGCCGTAGTCAAGGCGATCATCACCACCGCAATCACAACTTCTCCAACCTGTCCGACGTGGATCCCAAAAAGCTGCGCCAAATAAGGAGCTCCTCCCACCGCCACCGCCGCAATCGTGGTGCACAACGCCCACAGGTAGACCCATCCCGCCATCCATGCCCACCGTTTTCCCACCAGTCGTCGCGCCCACGGATAGAGTCCGCCGGCAATAGGAAACTGAGAAACAATCTCTCCAAACACCAACGCGACCAATAGCTGTCCCAACCCAACAAACAAATAGCTCCAGAACATCGGAGGACCGCCCGTGGCGATGGCAAACGCGAAAACCGTGTACACGCCAACCACCGGCGACAAGTAGGTGAAGCCCAAAGCGAAGTTCGACCACAAGCTCATGGAGCGATCAAACTTGGAGTCATAGCCGAGCGCTTCAAGCTGAGCCGAGTCTCGCGCGTCTGTAGTCGTCTTAGTTGTCACACGATCCTTTCCACACCGGGAGGCCGAGAATTTTGGGTAGCCTTGAGTCTTCTTGGGAATATCTGTTCACCCTTTGGTGTCCTCTGTGGAGCCCCGTGTACCTCTGTTTCACCCTTAGGTGTCCCCTGTGGAGCCCTGTGTACCTCTGTGTACCCTGTGGTTCACGCTTTCTGTCGCAACTCAATCCGAGCTCCGAGCCTTACCGTTCGTTGCTACTGGGTGGGCAACAGCCCGACCTGGCGCATGACTGTAGCCACATCGTAGAAATCGACGTTGCGGGATATTTTGCCATCGCGCATCTCGATCACGCTGACGCCGCGGACAGAAAACTTTTTCCCCGTCTTGAACACGTCCTTGTCGGTCCCACTAAACATCCATTCGATGGTGCCATGCCCGTCATGGATATCAGCGCGCACCAGCTTGAGTTCGAGATCGGGAACGCCTTCAAGTTCGGAGACGACAAACTTGCGCACTTCAGCGCGACCGTGACTAACCTCGCCAAAAGCCACGTCCTCATAGAAGACATCCTCAGTGAACAGTGGGAGCATCTTGTCCGGGTCGTGGGAATTCCATCCCGCAATCCACTTCTCCGCCACCGCGGCATCCCGATCCGCAGTGGACTTGCCGTCCGGTGGTGCCGCGATAGCCGGCAGAACCAGCATGGCCACCACGATGGCGCCAGTTAGAACTCGCTTCCTATTCATTTTCATTCCTCTCGAATCGTCTTCAATCAGACCGTACAACGAAAAGTTCACTCCTAAAAACTTTGCGCGATTATAGCAAGGTTCCGAAAGAGCGCAAGCGCGTTCTCCGACGACGTGGCGTGGCTCTTGATCTCGCTGGCACAAGCAACAAAGAGGGTGCCCCATCCTTCGCGCACTTTGCGAAGGGTGGGATTCCACGAACGCTGCGAGCTTAGGCTTTCTTAGAGGTCGCCGCGCCGCCGGGGTGCTCCCCTTCTCGCGCTTTTCGAGAAGGGCCCTAACGAACTGCCGACACGCAAATTACACCGCGGTGTCCCCTAAGCCAGCAGTTCCCACCCCACATCAAGCGCAGCCCCCAGCTTCTTCCAGGTACCGACAGACCCAACCTTTCGCTTAGTTTCAATCGCCGCAATCAACGCGCGCGATACTCTCGCCTTCTTCGCGAGCTGCTCCTGAGTAAGCTTGCGGTGCTCGCGCCAGATACGCAGCGCGGGCTCTCCCTTAAGTCTGCGCTCGGTAATCTCCAGAGGTATAAGTTCGTCCGAGCCGTCGTCCAGACGCGCTTTGGCGGCATCGTACGCCTTCACATCAGCCAGCATTTCCGCATCTTCCATCAGCTTCTGCAGTGCTTTCACCGGAATCACGGCGAATTCCTTGCCCTTGCGGGTAATAGTTTCGACGCGCATCAGTAAATTCCTCCCCTCGGCCCAACTTCCAGGGCCCATAACTCAAGACGGTCATCATGCAACTCGTAGATCACGCGCCAGTCGCCAATTCGCAACCGGTAGCCATCGCGTCCCTGAAGCTTGGTCACGTTGTTGTGACTGGCGTAGGGATCGGCCGCGACAGCTTTGATCTTCCCCAAAATCCGCTTCTGCCAGTTCACCGGGAGCCGGGAAAGGTCTTTGGCGAAGGATTTTGT
>DATFVD010000189.1:0-6089 GCA_035260505.1 Terriglobales bacterium | reverse complement strand
CTGAGGCCATTCCCGGCAACGCACTTAGAATGGATACAGGACGGACGAGCTCATCCCCGCGCTTGGGCCGACAGGACTGCCTTTTGCCATTGAAGCTGCCCATTCCCGCGCGCATTCCGCTGCTGTACGTCATCCTTGGCGTGCTGCTGGCTATCAGCGTCCTCCCCATGTACTTCTACTCGGCGCAGATCGAGAACATGAACCGGGAGCGCCTCAAGACCAACGAAATGCTGCTGCAGAACACGGTCACGCGTTCGCTCGCCGACGACATTGCCCAGCACCAGGAAGCGCTGCATATGATGCTGGCCAATTTGTCGTCGTCGATTCAGGTGATGATGCTGGCCAATCCGAGCGGCAACGACCTTACTACTGACAAGCTTCTGACGCCAGAGTTGCGGGCCATGCTCGAGAATTTTGTTTCGTCGTCGAACGATATTGCGTATGCCACGCTGCTGAATGCCGACGCCAAGGGAGTTTCCGCCGGGCGCATCGATCCCGACGCTTTTCTGCAGCGGGAACTTGAGCGAGCCTATCAGGCCGCCCGCGAAGGACGCGTCTACAGTGGACAGCCCTTGATGGTGGGGGGCGGAAGGTCTGCACGCACCGTCATGCTGGTCAGCTCTCCGATCATGTATGACAAGCGTTTTCTGGGGATGATCGGGTCGGTGGTAGATATGGACTACCTGATCCGCCGCCTGCAGCAAGTCAGTCTGACCGGATTGATGCCGTACGTCGTAGATAGCCAGGGAAGGCTGGTGGCGGCTGCGACCGCGCAATATGCTACCGGACAGGACATGGGCCAATTCGATATCGTCCGCAGCTTTGTGGGCGAAGGCTCGAAAGCCCAACTGGCAGCGACCCGTGAATTCACCGTTCGTGATGGCAAGAACACGACCGAGATGCTGGGAACGTACAGTCCGGTCACCTCGCTGGATTGGGCGGTCGTGGTCCAGAAGCCGCGCGAAGATGCCTATCGCGGAATTTACGAGATGCAGCGCACGGGGCGCTTGCTGGCGTGGCTGGCGGTGTTTGTGAGTGTGGGTCTGAGTATTTTCTCGGCCCGGCGGATCACCAGCCCGCTGCAAGTGTTGGCGCACTCCAGCCGGGCGATTGCGCGCGGTGATTTCTCCCACCGCGTGCACCTGAAAACGCGCACCGAGATCGGCGAATTGGCGACGACGTTCAACACCATGTCGGAAGAACTGGAGCAGTTCGTCGAAGACCTGAAGCGCGCCGCCGACGAAAACAAGAACCTCTTCATGGGGTCGATCCAGATGCTGGCCGGCGCCGTCGACGAAAAAGATCCCTACACCCGCGGCCATTCTGACCGGGTTACGAAATACTCGCTGATGGTCGCGAAAGAGATGGGGATGGATCCGGACTTTCTGGAGATATTGCGAATCTCGGCCCAATTGCATGATGTCGGTAAAATCGGCATCGAAGACCGCATCCTGAAAAAACCGGGCGCTCTCACTCCGGAAGAATTCGAAATCATGAAGACGCACACCACCAAGGGCGCGAACATTTTGCGTCCGGTGCCGCAGTTGCGCGAGATGCTGCCCGGAATCGAACTGCACCATGAAGCGCTCAACGGGCGCGGATATCCTTATGGTCTAAAGGGCGACGAGATCCCGCTGCTGGCACGGGTGATCGCGGTCGGAGACACATTTGACGCCCTGACCACGAATCGTCCTTACCAGCAGGCGCACGATCCGGTGGAAGCCCTGCGCATCATTCAGAACCTTTCGGGACAGCGCCTCGACCCCCAGGCCGTCGCCGCGCTCCTGGCGGTATTCGAGCGGGGAGAAATTCGTATTCAGAAACAACCGATCCACACTATCCCGCTGGAAGCGGCTGCACCCGCTCCGGTGCCGCTCCAGCCGCTCCAATCGGTGCAGGCGAGCGATCCCATCATCGTCGAAACCATTCGTACCTGAACTGCAAAAAAAACGCGATTGGCTCTTAGCTCCTGGCTTTCAGCTAAAGGCCAAAAGCCAAGCGCTAAAAGCGATTCTGTTCGTACCTCTGTGTCTCCGTCGGCAATTCTCCTATAATCATTCTCGGATACCTCATGATTCAAACGCTTTTCGGCAGTCTGGACGAAGAACAGAAACCTAGTTTTATTGAGCGCATGAAGGAGGCCGTCTCGCGCACCCGCGAGAACCTCGCCGAACGCATCGAAGAGGTCGTTTCCATCGGTAAGGAGATCGACCGTTCCACGCTGGACGATCTGGAAGCGACGCTGATTGGCGCCGACCTTGGCACAACCACCACCCATGAGGTTCTGGAAAATCTGCGCGAGAAAGCCGACCGCAAGCAGATCAGGGATGTGAATGAACTCAAACGCCTGCTGAAAGAGGAACTGCTGGCGATTCTGACGTCGACTAGTTCGCGACCGGTGACCAAGGTCGACGGCACGCCGGAAGTGATCATGGTGGTCGGCGTGAATGGCGCCGGCAAGACGACAACGATCGGAAAATTGGCGCAGGTGTTTCGTGCCCAAGGCAAGACGGTGCTGCTGTGCGCGGCCGATACATTCCGCGCGGCGGCGATTGAGCAACTCGAGATTTGGGGACAGCGCACGGGAACGGAAGTGATCAAGACGAAAGCCGGGGGCGACCCCGCCGCGGTGCTCTTTGACGCGTTGCAGTCTGCAACCGCGCGCCGGACCGATTACGTAATCGTCGATACAGCCGGCCGTCTGCATACCAAGCAAAACCTGATGCTCGAACTGGAAAAGATGAAGCGCACCGCGCACCGCATCGTGCCCGGCGCTCCGCACGAAACTCTACTCGTCATGGATGCCACGACCGGTCAGAATGGGCTGCAACAGGCGCGGCAATTCACGCAATCGTCCGGAGTCACGGGAATTGTACTGACCAAACTAGATGGGACGGCCAAAGGCGGCGTCGTGGTCGCAATTACACGGGAGTTGGGACTTCCGGTCCGGTTTGTGGGCGTCGGCGAGAAGGCCGGAGATCTGCTACCGTTTGATCCCAAAGAGTTTGTAGAATCGTTATTCGCTTAGCGAATGCGTGATGCTTCATACGATAGAGTAACGGGCGTCCTCGCCCGTTCCGACGCGAATTCAAAGGAGAGCGCCCGATGCAACCCATAAAGTTCAATTCGCTTTCTTACCTGCGAAGACTGCTCGCGCAAATAAAACTGCTCTTCCGTCGAAAGCCCGAACCAGAAGACCCGTATGCTTACCGCACCGCCCCCTTGCGTCATCCTCCACACGGGCGGAGCGGAGCCGCTGTCGCTGAACTGGATGAAGAATGAGGGAATCGCAGTCGTCAGATGAACAATACATGCGTAAGGCGCTGGAGTTAGCACGAGCGGGTGTCGGCCTGGTGTCGCCCAATCCCGCCGTGGGCGCGGTTGTGATCGATTCCTCCGGCCGCAAAGTTGGGGCAGGCACGCACACGTATGACGGAATAAAGCACGCAGAGATCCTCGCACTGCAACAGGCGGGCGAGAGCGCACAAAGTGGAACTCTCTACCTCAATCTGGAGCCATGCTCGCATCAGGGTCGCACCGGGCCGTGTGCCGACGCTGTGATCGCGGCCGGAATCCGCCGCGTCGTCTGCTCGATGCAAGACCCGAATCCGCGAGTGGCTGGTCGAGGATTTGCCAAGTTGCGCGCATCGTCGATCAAAGTAGAAGTCGGCCTCTTGGAGGTGGAAGCGAAGAAGCTGAATGAAAGTTTTGCCAAGTACATCCGGAGTGGCAAACCGCTGGTCACGCTGAAATCCGCGATGACTCTCGATGGGAAAATCGCTGACGCCACGAAACCAGGCACAGAACGCAGTTTCGAGTCTCGCGCGGCCATTCCTGCAACAGAAGGCGCGCGCAGCGGACACCACTGGATCACGGGCGAGCTGGCACGCGCGCATGTGCAGCAATTACGCCATCAGAGCGACGCGATCATGGTTGGAGTCGGAACGGTGATGGCAGACGACCCGCTGCTGACCGACCGCAGCGGCCTGCCGCGGCGGCGCAAGCTCCTCCGCGTGATCCTCGATTCTTACTTGCGCATCCCGCATACGTCGCGAGTAATCCAGACCGCCGAGAACGATGTATTAGTCCTGTATTCCGCTGCCGAGGAACAGCCAAAGCAGGCGCTCGAAGCGAAGGGGATTCGCGTGCATCAAATAACGACGGCAAACCAGGATGGACGGCCCGATTTCGCAGCCGTTGTCCAGAACCTGGGAGAACTGGAGATCACAAGCGTGCTTCTCGAAGGCGGGGCGCTGATAAATGGAGCGGCTCTGGCATCGGGCGAGGTCGACAAGGTGTTCCTTTACTACGCGCCGAAGATCCTGGGCGAGGGAGCAGTCCCCTTCATTGCCGGTGAAGGACTGCGCGGGAACCCACAGAGCGTGCAGCGGTTGGAGCTGCACCGCTTCGGCGAAGATTTCGCGCTAGAGGGTTATCTCCGCGACCCGTACGCGCTACAGCAGCCCGCAGTGAATGTCGGCGCGGAAAAAGTGATTCGCTCACTATGACAGAGTGGATTTATCCTAAGAAGTTGCGGAAAAACTCCATTGGGAGTACAGCCCTTATGTTCACCGGAATTATCGAGGAAGTAGGCAAGGTCGTAAGGATCGAGCAGCGCGGTGAAAACCGCCGCATCACCGTGGAGGGTGCGATTACCCCAAAACAACTGGGAACCGGCGACAGCATCGCGGTGAGCGGGGTTTGCCTGACGGCGCTTGACATCAAACCAAACACATTCTGCGCGGACCTCGCGCCCGAAACGTGGGTGCGAACTTCGTTCTCACGGCTGCACGAGGGCGCAGCGGTGAACCTGGAGTTGCCGATGAAGGCGGACGGCCGCTTCGGTGGCCACTTCGTCCAGGGGCACGTCGATGGCGTGGGCAAGTTGATTGAATTGGAGCGCATCGCAGATTCTGAGAACTGGTGGCTGGATATTGAAGTCCCGTCAGAGATCGCGAAGTACACGGTATTCAAGGGGTCGATATCGATCGAGGGCGTCAGCCTCACGGTCGCCAAGCTCGAACGCCACCGTTGCAAGATCGCGATCATTCCTCATACGGTCGAGATAACCAATCTAGGATCGCTAAAGCGTGGAGATCCTGTGAACTTGGAAGCTGACCTGATCGCGAAGTACGTCGAGAAGTTGGTAAAAGGTGAGCCCCCACAGAGTTCGATCACCATCGAGGAATTGGTGCGGCAGGGATTTTAATGGCAGTTCTCAGTTCCCGGTTCTCTATTCTCAGTGAGCGCCGCGGGGTTTACTGAGAACTGAGAACTCTTCTAGGCTCCCAGCTTCAACTCATCCAACTCCAGGAACTCATGAATAATGGGCTCGTTCGATTTCTCCATTTCCTTGTAGGGCCCAAAGAAAATGGCACGGCCTTCGTGCAGGAAGACAATACGGTCGGCCAGCTTCTTGGCCAGGCGCATGTCGTGCGTGACGACGACTGAGGTCAGGTGCAGTTGCAGTTTGAGCCGGGCGATGAGGTCGCCAAGCAGATTCCCCATCAGCGGATCCACCATAGTGGTGGGCTCGTCATAAAGCACGCATTCGGGTTGGGCGGACAGTGCTCGCGCGATGGCGACAGAACGCTTCATGCCAGTCGAAAGGTCGGAAGGCAACAGGTCGCGCATCTCCTTGACGCCGACCATTTCGAGGAGGCCATCGACGACCTGGTAAATCTGTTCTTCTGAAAGCTCTCTTTTTTCGCGCAAGGGGAAGGCAACGTTTTCACCGACGGTTAGGGAATCGAAGAGGGCGCCATTCTGGAACACCATGGTGACTTTCTTACGGATTTCTTCCATCTGTTTCTCGTCGTAGTCGGTAATGTCCTGACAGGCGACGATGACCCGGCCGGAATCCGGCTTAAGGAACCCCATGATGTTGTGGAGCGCCACCGATTTTCCGACGCCGCTGCGGCCAAGAATGCAGACCATCTCACCCGGCAGCACCTCGAAGCTGACATCCTTAAGAACGACCCGGTCGCCAAATGCCTTGGAGACGTCCTTAAACTCGATGTAGGGAGAGATTGCGTCCGCAGCCATGGCCTACCAGCATGGCATGAGATGCCAGCGCGACTCAAGCGAAA
>DATFVD010000188.1:0-4051 GCA_035260505.1 Terriglobales bacterium | reverse complement strand
AGAATATTCAGGCTGCGTACGAACGCCCGTGCCGAAGCTCGTGTGTCGGTGGCCATGGTTGCGTGAACGAGTAGCCGCTCCCAGCGTGCTCTTGGGTGTACTTACTACAGTATGGCGACGCAGCAGGAGAGACAAGCCTCGCGTCGCCTATTGTACCCACTTCAATAACATTTTCCCGCGGAAAAGCGTTTTTCGCCTTTGGGTCGAGAAAGCCTCCTATGTGAGCCCCCGCAGACTGCCGAGGTTGCCCGTGCGCTTCGCTGGCTCTACAATAGCTCGCTGAGAGCGTTGGTGCTTGCCGCTCTTCCCGGGGCTGGCGTTTGACACGCTGCACCGGCTACAAGCAAACAGGTATTGTCGAGTGCCCAACCAGCTTCCGGCCGGCCGATTCAAAACGGACATGCCGCAGATCCCCGGCGTTTCCGCGCAGGGCGCCGCTCCTCAGCCCGGTTTCAAACCGGTGCGCCTGCTCGGCTTTCTCGCCGCCCTAGTCTTCTCGCTGGTTTGCGTGCGCTGGCTTATGCATCCGAAATCGCCGGAGGCTGTGCCTCTCGCTCCACCACCGCAGATCGAAGTTCCCGCTCCGGCTACCGACGCCAATGCGGCTTTGTCACAAGCCACCGAGTCGGAACCGGGCATTGCCAGCGTGGAAGAGATGGCGGCGCCGTGGGCGTCCAAGGACTTCCTCTATAGGAATCGCATCAGCGGAGAAAACGTTCCGGCCGTATTGGTTCGCTTGCCGACAGCTTCCCGCAGTCAGTCCGCGAGTTATTGGGCGTTTTCACTGAATGCGCCATACGGAAGTTGCCGGCTGGAGTACGTTACTGACCTGGGGAAGCTCAGGTCCGATTATGGATTCCGCGTTGCCAAGCACCCCATGGTCGGCAATCCATGCAGCCGGACAGTGTTCGATCCGCTCAAGATGATGAATATTCCCGGAAGCGTATTATGGGTGCGAGGCGCCATCGTCCAAGGCTCTGACCTGCGGCCGCCGCTGGGCATTGAAGTCGAAATTCACGACCGGCAAATTCTCGCCGCCCGCATGGAGTAGCCAGCGATCTTCAGCATCGCGGTTGGCCGCTTCAATGAATCCCGGGCGGGGAGTCAACGTACCGCTTCACTTCTCTTCCCATCTGGCCGGTAATCATCAGAAACGTCATGCGCTGATCCGCCCACCAGGAGAGCAGCTGATACTCAAAAGTCGCGGGGGTGTTGTGCTCTACGAAAAAATGCGCAAGCCACGCCAGCCCGTAAGCAAGCACGACGGCCGCCGCAATCCACCACCACCGGCGCTCCGCAATCGCCGCCCCCACCAGCATCCACCCACCGAGCGTTCCCACCAGGTGCGCGACTCTCGTAGCCGGCCGGCTATGCGCCCGCACGTAGACCGGCCAAAACTCCGCAAACGTCATCGAAGACCTCTCGCATCGCACCGTTGCGCAGGGAACTTATCATAAATTTATAGAAAAAATACCTAAAGAGTAGGTGGATTTCTATAAGCGAGCGCGGTGGATCTTCTGCCTTCCGACCTTCTGTTCGACCTATTGGTGTGAGAACTTTGTCAGAACGAATGCGACGTTTCTGAAAAAAGAAAAGGAAGCCACGAACGGTGGCTTCCTTCTTCGTTCTTGAGCTGTTTAGAACGCGTACGTTAGCTTGATTTTGAGTACCCGACCGCCATAGATCGTAGAAGCGAGACCCAAATTTGCATCTGCCAGATTCAGGTCGGGTATGCCAAGGTTGGGATGATTAAACACGTTGTAGGCCTCTCCGCGAAGCGCAAGCCTCTGGCCTTCCAGCTTCCAGAAGGGCATTTTGAAAGCGCGTTGCACAGCAAAATCCCAGTTCTGGAATCCGGGCATTTGAACGCTGCCGCGACCGATTGTTCCGGCGTAGGGGCTCGACTTCGGCGGTGCGCCGTAGCGCGCCGGATCGAACTTACCCTTGCTGGGGTCCACGATAATGGGCCGATCATTAAAAAGAGAGCCGTCGCCATTTATATCCACTCCCAAGAAGGGGGTGCCAGCAAACCCCGTCTGCGCAGTAGTCGTGCCGGAGACAGTCCAATCCCGAGTGACGGCTTTAACGACTCCGGTCAACAAATTGGAGGAATTGTGAAGGTAGGGCAGATCCCAGATGTATGACGCCACTATGCGATGGCGAACATCGAAAATGGACGGCCCCCGGTCACACTTTTGGCAGAGAGGGTTCTGCGCAAAATCATTACGGTTGATGGTATTACCGCCCGTAGGCCCGAATACATCCGAGCCGTCATCGATCAGCTTGGAATACGTGTAAGCTCCGTGAATCAGCAATCCATGGCTGAACTTGCGTTCGACAGTGAGCTGTCCGCCATGGTAGATAGAGTCGCCCGCATTGTCGCGAACGGTCACTGGGCCGAAGTTCGGGTTCATTCGAGCGCCGCCGTTAACTCGCGGATTGAATGCTTGACTTTCAAATAGTCGCTCGCCACGGGTACCGACGTAGGCGGCCGTAACAATGATCCCGCCCGGCAGTTCTCGCTGGATGTCAAGATTCCACTGATGGGTAAGCGGATTAACAAGGTTGCTGGCCACCGTCGTAACTGAACCGAGCGGGTTCAATACGGCCTGGGCACCAGCCAGAACCGTGCTGGCACTCGCAACTCCCCGGCCGACGTTCGAGGTCTGAGTAAAGGCAACCGCATTCGGATTTGCCCCGCCGGTATTGTCCAGAATATTTGTGAATAGGCCGTCATAGAAGATGCCGTAGCCCCCGCGAATGACGGTCTTGTCGCGGCCAAAGATACGGTTCAAAATCCTGGGCGTGTAAGCAAAGCCAACGCGAGGGGCGAAGTTATTCAGATCACTTTGCTGTTGACTCGCATACATGTTCGGGAAATTGCTTAGAGTGAATCCGGGTAGGCCAACTCCCCCGCTGGTGTTCAGCGCTGGAAAAAGCAAAGTGTTCTCCGGCGCTCCCCAGTACTCATAACGCATTCCCAGATCTACAGTAAAATTAGTGGTCAAGCGCCAGGTATCTTGCACGTACGGCGCATAGCTCGTGACGAAGGGCTTGGTAACCGGGCTGCCGAAAACCTTGTTCACGCTGCCAGCCGGCCCGGCAAAATCGTCCACGAAATTCGCCAGAGAGCTGCAAGTAGCCGTGCCGCCACAAGTACCGCCCTTAGCATAGACAATCGTCCCGCGAGAGTTGAAAGGAATGTTGTCGACGACGGCGAGGTGCGCAACGTCGCCGCCCATTTTGAGGGTGTGCTTTCCGATGCTGTAGCTCAACGCATCTTGATATTGCCAGGTCTTGTGCCCGCGGCCCTGCGGCAAATTGCTGGGGAAGCCCAATGCAGGGAGTCCACTGACGGTTATCTGAGGGCTAGAAGAAAGCGGGTTGGCCGCGGTCGCTGCCGTCGGCGAGAAAGAAAAATTGATCTCCGTGAACGACGCCCTGAATTCGTTGACCGCGCGCGGCGAGAAGGTGTGCACCCATGTCGTGCCAATGGTCTGAGACGGACCACCTTGTTGAGAATCAAACGGCTGCAACTGACTTGGGAAATTGAATAGATCGGGAGTCAAAGCGGAATCGGATCGAATGTAACGAGCTGAAAAGGAATCCTTTTCTCCGGCGATCCAGTCCACCCTGACATTCTCGGTACGCGCGTTAGAGACCTCGCCGATACCGGAGCGCTCCACAAAGCCCATTTCCACCAACCCCCGCCCGTTGCCTAAGTCGATAGAGGGCGCAAGATTCGTGCTGCTGCCGCGCAGACCGTTTAGCGCAGCCAACAGAAAGTTCACGTTAGCGTTGGGACCCAAAGATTGTAATGTTGCAACGCCGTTGGCCGTCGGCACTTTCAGGACAGAACCGTTCGCGGTTTGCCGCTCGCGATCCCATTGTGTGGTTTGAAAAAAGAACAGCTTGTTCTTGATGATTCGTCCGCCGAACGCGTACCCGAACACATTCTCGTTGTCCACTGGGTTGCCGACGTTGGGGGGCACGCAGATCGGAGGGTTAGGGTTACTGCACCGACCGCCGCCAAACCCCTGATCGGCGGGAA
>DATFVD010000187.1:0-2673 GCA_035260505.1 Terriglobales bacterium | reverse complement strand
GGTTGGAATCCGTCCCCACCTCGGAAACCACCGGCCAGAATGGAAAATCAACCGTCTGGCGAGGATTCTTTGCTTCGCCCAGTCGCCGCTCCACCAAAACCATCGTTTGCTCCGGAAGCCATCGTCCGGATGCGCCGCCCTTCGGAGTCTCCACCGAGGGCAGTGAAGGCGGCTACAGCGCCGACACCGCCAATCTTGCCTTTTTACCGTTGTTGGTCAAAACCGATACCGATAAGGCATTCGCCATCACCCTGGAACACGGAGGCGCCAGCCTCCTCAAAAAGGATGCGCAGCAGCCCGTCATCTACGTGTTGCTCAAGGACCGGAAACAGAATATGCCCGTCTGGTACGTCATTTACGGCACCAGCGAGACCAACCGGAAGGCCATCGGCGTCATCAACGCCACAACCGGCGCCTTCGTAAGCGCCGGCAAATGAAAAATGACGAGTGCCTGAACTCGCGAGGGTGCCCGTCCAAGCTCCGCTTGGGTGGGGATTTTCGCCGCCGAAAACGAAGAATAACCACCAGGCTTTACCGGATGAACCGTCGAGATCAACCAGTGCTCAAGTCCTAGCGCCCGTCCAATATCTTGGTAGCGCGAAACGACTTCACCACAATCTGATTAGGTTGCATGCCGACGGGGATGATGGTCAGCAAGGAATATTCCGATGGCTCCAGCTTCTTCGGCTGGCGTTTCTGGATTACGGCCAGGTCTCCGGAACCGGAATCAAGCACCAGAAGATAGTTCTGATTCTGCGAGAGCGCCAGCGCGTCAGGATGGTTCCCTACCGGGAGATACGCGACGATTTTGCCGAGATCGATGTCGTAGACCGCGATGTTATTCGATCCGAAGTTAGAGATATACAAACGCGAGTTATCAAGCGAAACCACTCCGCGGGTCGGCTGAGTGCCGACGAGATAGCTGCCAGAAACTTCATTGCCCGTAGTCTCAATGATGGAGATGGTGCCGGCATCGAAATTGAAAGCGACCAGTTCTCCGCCATCCGGTTTAAGCGCGAGGCTCACCGGAGATTTTCCGACATCAAGCAGCGCCAGCAGTTTGTCGCTCTTCAGATCTATGCTTGCCACCTGCCCCGATCCCGAACAGGAAACGAAAGCCTTCCCGGAATCAGGCAGAATGGCGATGTCCTCGGGATGAATGCATATGTTGATAGCGGCGCGCACAGCCATGTGCGCCGTGTCGATGATCGAGACAGAATTGTCGGCGCGATTGGCGACCACGACGGCAGCTCCGTCTGGCGAAACGCGAGCAAGCCCGGGACTGCCGCCAACATGAAGGGTAGCCTCGACCGTACGACGATCAAGATCAAGCACAGAAACGTTGGCTGATCCGGAATTAGCAACGTAGGCGCGCTGGCCGTCGGGAGAAACATCAATAAAGTAAGGCCGTCCGTAAACGCCGATCGTAGCCACAACTTTATTCTGCTCGGCGTCAATCACGCTGACGTTATTCGACCCGGTGTTGACGACGTACACTTCATTGCGCTTGGGATTGGCCGCAACTCCGGTAGGCTCGGTTCCAACCTGCAATGTTCGTACCGGTCGAAAACTGCGCAGGTCGATAACCGTAACCGTATTGCTCTTGCCATTGGAAATATATGCGTATTCGCGGTAAAGGGGTCCGTAGCCAGGAAGAGTGCGCTCGTGGAAGTAATACCAGCCGCCGGCGAGGACTAGTGGGACGAGGACGGCAAGTAGCAGGACTTTTCTCAAGGACGAATTGGCCTCGCTGCAGGCAAGAGATTACCAGACGTGGCGTATCAATACAGATGGAAGTTTACTTCTACCTTGATTTGCACTGCGACGGGTTTGTCGTCTCGCATTGCGGGGGAAAATTTCCACTTCTTCACGGCGTCCATGGCTGCTTCATCAAATTCAGGACTAAGCGTTCGCGAGACTTTAATGTCGCGCGGCAAGCCGTCGGAACCAACAACAAGCGTCAATATAACTGTCCCCTGGTGGCGTGCTTTGCGCTCTTTTTTCGGAAACTTGGGGTCAGGAGCATTGGTCGCGCCGGGCGGTTTCACACCTTCCCGCACCCGGTCGATCGGCTCCGGCGCAGCCCTCGTCGAGTTATCCTGACAAAGTGCGACTGGCGCGAGCATTAAGCAGGTGATAGCGAGGGCGAGAAGACGGTGTTGTTTCATCAGATCAGTCCGCGGAACTTGTGACTTCAGCCTGAACACGGCTTCGCGTGGGAATATTCCTTCCCAGCACCGCCGCAATCTGCCTCACCTGCACCATCAGCGCGTCGAACTGATCAGGGTATAGGGACTGCATACCGTCCGACAGCGCGCGGTCGGGATCGTGATGCACTTCAACAATCAACCCATCAGCTCCGACGGCGACGGCGGCGCGGGAGAGTGGCGTCACCTTATTGCGCTTGCCGGTGCCGTGGCTGGGATCGACAACAATGGGCAGGTGGCTAAGGCGCTGCACAGCCGGCACAATGCTGAGGTCGAGCGTGTTGCGAGTGTGGTCGGCAAAGGTCCGCACTCCGCGCTCGCACAGGACGATGTTGTAGTTGCCCTCGCTCATGATGTACTCGGCGGCCATGAGAAATTCTTCGAGCGTAGCCGAGATGCCGCGCTTCAACAGGACGGGCTTGCGGGCGCGTCCAGCGCGCTTGAGCAGAGAGAAGTTCTGCATGTT
>DATFVD010000186.1:0-4316 GCA_035260505.1 Terriglobales bacterium | reverse complement strand
GACAACGAGTGGGCCAAAGGGCATCTACCGAATGCCATGCACCTGGGCCGCGGCGTCATCGAGCGTGACATCGAGCAGCGCATTCCCGATACAGGCGCGAAGCTGGTCTTGTATTGCGGCGGTGGTTTTCGTTCCGCGCTGGTTGCCGACAATCTGCAAAAGATGGGCTACACCAATGTGGAATCCATGGACGGCGGCTGGAAGGGCTGGCTCGACGCCGGACTGCCGACTGCAAGAGATTAGTATATCTCGCGAATGACCGGCGAAAATTGGCTGGGGCGGAAGGATTCGAACCTTCACCATCCACATTAACAGTGTGGTGTCCTACCGGTTGGACCACGCCCCAGCGGTATTTGTGGCCGACCAACGGCCGAACAAACTAGGTAGGCTCCGCGCAATCGAGCCGCGGCAGAGCGTTTTTCTAAGATAGCATGACCGAGTCGGGATTCCCCAACGCCTCCCCCAAAAAAAATGTGTCTTTGCGCTCGCCAGCGCATCTCAGGGGATGAAGCTGCGCCAAAAGAAATCGTCTTGTAGATGAGGCGATCTTTTGCAAGCGGACCAGTCTGTCCAAGCGCGTGCTCGGCTGATTTGTTTTGAAAATTTCGAAACAGGTGCCGGCATTACTTGCGTTTTGATAATTCGTCAAAACAAAAATTAACTCCCAAGTCGCCGGAACAGTTGCATTCGCGAAAGTTTTGTTGGAAACTATCGCGTCAATAACGACTCGGGCTTGCACTCCCGGGTCAGGACAAGGTGGACGCCAGGTGCCTCTCCTTTTTGTTGCGCTCACCGCAAAAGTGCAAACTTGACATGGCCCAGATTTTTCACCGCAGTACGAATTTCATCTCAAGGTTCAGTGTCTTTTTTGGCGCGCTGCTCGCCGCCCTGGCCCTTGGCGGCGTGATGGGTTTGGCCCGCGCTCCCTATTTGACGAACCAAAATGTTACCCGCGAGCAGCCCATCCAGTTCAGCCACAAGCACCACGTGGGCGACGATGGCATCGACTGCCGGTACTGTCATACTGCGGTAGAAAGCTCCGCCACCGCTGGGATTCCCCCGACCAAGACCTGCATGAATTGCCATTCCGTGCTGTTCAACAACGCCGGCTATCTGGAGCCGGTGCGCGAGAGTTATCGCACCGATAAATCCATCGAGTGGGTTCGCGTGCATCGCCTGGCGGACTACGTTTATTTCAACCACAGCATTCACATCAACAAAGGCGTGGGCTGCTCTTCATGTCACGGGCAGGTCAACCAGATGCCGCTGATGTTTCAGGCATCGCCGCTGCTGATGGCGTGGTGCGTGGACTGCCATCGCAACCCCGAAGCGGTGTTGCGCCCACGCGATCAGGTCTTCAACATGGATTGGAAGGCGCCATCGAACCAGGCGGAAATTGGGAAACGCTTGGCAGCCGAATATAAAATTCAAAGCGTGGAGCAGCTGCAAAGCTGCTCCACTTGTCATCGATAGCGGACGGTATGAGCGATCACGACATCGACGGTTCCATGCATCTCCACAAGACGCACGAGCAGGATTCGCATGAAGGCGAGCAGCCTGAGGATTTGACGCTGCGCGAGCGGCCTCTGGATTTAGCCGCGGTGCGCGCCAAGCTGCAATCCAAAGGCGGCAAGCAATATTGGCGTACTGTCGAGGAGCTTGCCGAAGATCCGCATTTTGAGGATTTGCTGCACCGCGAATTTCCCCGCCAGGCTTCGGAATGGGACGAAGCTGTCGACCGCCGCGATTTCCTCAAGTTGATGGCGGCTTCCCTGGCCTTTGCCGGCCTTTCCGGATGCAAGGCCAATGTTCAGACAAACATCGTGCCCTATGTGAAACAGCCTGACGGCTTGGTTCTGGGCAAGCCCCTGTTCTTCGCCACAGCCATGCCTTTCGGCGGCGACGCCATCGGCGTGCTGGTGGAAAGCCACGAAGGACGCCCCACGAAGATCGAAGGCAATCCCGATCACCCGGCCAGCCTGGGTGGGACTGATGCGATCACGCAGGCATCGGTTCTGAATTTGTACGACCCGGATCGCGCGCAAACCGTGACCTTCGCAGGTGAGATTCGCACTTGGTCCGCGTTCCTGGATGCCGCCCAAGCAATGGGCGCGGAAATCAAGGCCGCCAACGGCGCAGGGTTTCGCATTCTCACCGGAACGATTACTTCGCCAAGCATCGCCGAGCAGTTGGAATACCTGCTGAAGCTTTATCCGCAGGCGAAATGGCATCAGTGGGAGCCCGCCGGCAGCGACGGCGTGCGCGAAGGCGCCAAGCTGGCCTTTGGCCGTTACGTCAGCGCCGTGTACCGGCTGGAAAAGGCGGAAGTCATTTTGTCGCTCGACTCCGATTTTCTCGCCAGCGGACCCGGGCACATCCGGTACATGAAGGACTTTTACCGCCACCGCAAGCTCGATCAGTTTGCCGACGCCGGTCACGCTGGCGGCGAGATGAACCGTCTGTACGTCGTCGAGCCGACGCCGTCGGTTACGGGGTCCAGCGCGGATCATCGCTTCCCTCTGCGCTTCCTGGAAGTCCAGCAATTCGCCCGCGCTCTGGCCGCCAAGCTCGGCTTGGGCGGCAGCGGCTCACTTTCGCCGGCAGCAGAAAAATGGCTCGACGTTGTAGTGAGGGATCTGCAGAAAAATCGGGGCCGCTCCCTGGTCGTCGCGGGCGAACAGCAGCCTGCCGAAGTGCACGCGCTAGCTCACACCATCAACGCCGCGCTCGGCAACGTCGGTAACGCGGTCTACTACACCGAGCCAGTGGAAGCCAACCCGGTCAACAACCTCGAATCGCTGCGCGAGCTGTGTGCGGATATCGATGCGGGCAAAGTCACGACGCTGCTGATCCTCAGCAGCAATCCCGTCTATGACGCTCCGCACGACTTCGATTTCACGTCCAAGCTGCGCAAAGTTGCACACATCATGCACCTGAGCTCGCACTTTGACGAAACTTCGGACTATTCCCATTGGCACGTGGCGGAATCGCATTACCTGGAGGCCTGGGGCGACGCGCGTTCCTTCGACGGCACAGTGAGCGTCATCCAGCCGCTGATTGCTCCGCTCTATAACACACATTCTGCCTATGAGGTCCTCGCCGCTTTCAGCGACAAGCCTGGCGTGAGCAGCTACGACGCGATGCGCAATCGGCTGAAAGCCGCTAATCCCAGCGGCGATTTCGAAAAATTCTGGCGCAAGACTCTAAATGATGGCGTCGTTGCGAACACTGCGTATCCACCCTTGAACTTCACGCCCAAGTTCAACGCCGCCAGTCTGCCTCCGATCCCTGCACCCAACCCCGGCGAGCTAGAGTTTCTCTTCCGCCCAGACCCGACTATTCACGACGGGCGCTTCGCCAACAACGGCTGGCTGCAGGAATTGCCGAAGCCGGTCACCAAGCTGGTCTGGGACAATGCCGCGCTCTTCGGCCCCAATACTTCCTGGAATCTCGGCGTAACGCACACCGTCGCCGCGCGCGGCGGCGAGCACGGCCAAATCGTGTCCACCGTCGTCGACATCGCGCTCTCCAACAGCAAAGTGACTGCAGCCGGCTGGATCGTGCCCGGACAAGCCGAGGGCGTCGTGGTCCTTCCGCTCGGCTACGGCCGCAGTAAAGCCGGCTACACCGGAACGAACAAAGGTTTCAACGCCTACGTGGTGCGCACCTCCAACGCGCTGTGGCGCGCCACCGCTGGTGCGGAATCGGTCAAGAAAACCGGCGAAGAATATTCGCTGGGCTGTACGCAATATCACTTCAATATGGAAGGCCGGAAGATTCTGAGCACCGGCACGCTCGAGGAATACAGGAAGAATCCCGGTTTTGCCCACGAAGGCGACGAAACTCCTCCCAAGACCCTTTCGCTGTATCAAGAATTCAAATATCCCGGCTACGCCTGGGGCATGGCCATTGATCTCAACAGCTGCAACGGCTGCAATGCCTGCGTCGTGGCGTGCGTCGCGGAAAACAATATTCCCGTGGTCGGCAAGGACCAGGTCCTGCGCGGCCGCGAAATGCATTGGATTCGCATCGACCGCTATTACAACGCGAATACGAGCACAAACGATCCGCGCACCAACGACAATGACGCGCTCGCCAATCCCGAAACGTTCTTCCAGCCCGTTCCCTGCATGCAGTGCGAGAACGCGCCTTGCGAGCAAGTCTGCCCCGTCGGCGCCACGGCGCACAGCGCGGAAGGCCTGAACGACATGGTCTACAACCGCTGTATCGGTACGCGCTACTGCTCCAACAACTGCCCGTACAAGGTGCGCCGCTTCAATTTCCTGCGCTTCCAGGATTGGGAAACGCCGCAGCTC
>DATFVD010000185.1:0-6280 GCA_035260505.1 Terriglobales bacterium | reverse complement strand
ATCCATACGTTCGTACAGATCCTGAATTACCGGGGGATGCTGGCTGTGTGGCACATCGCGCGCCGCCGGATGATCTTCTTCCAGATAGCGCCAGAACATGTGCTGCACGCGGTCAGTCGTATCGAAGACGCACGTGCAAAGCCCCTGCTTCGTTTTTTCGAGCGCATCAAAGAGCATCCGCTCGCGATCTTCATGATTGCCATAAGCCTGCGCCAGAAAGGCATCATCGTCGAGCACGTGCTCGTTAAGGGCCCACGTGTCTTCCGCCAGGCCGAGCGTCGCATAGGGTCCAAAGAGCTTCGCCAAATAAATGGAGTAAGTCACGGGGTGCGAGATGGGCAGGTCGGGATGCCCAGGATCGATGTTCACCGGCGTAACATAGACCTCGACTTCCGGCGAAAGTTCCTTGAGATAGAAGCGGCAAATGCCGTGCGCCGTAAAGCCCATGCCTGCCTTGAATTCGGCCGGAATCCACTCGGAGTATTCCCCAACTTTCAACGTAAACTTTTCAGAACCAACGACGAAGCGCGCGGACTTTAATCCCGCTTCCGGACGGATTTCGAAATTCACCCGCAGTTCAGTGCCAGCTTTCTCCGCCAACGGACTGTCGGGCCCCGGAATGTAGGAACGGCAAACACCGTTCTTGCGCTCGATGGGCACGCGCACTCCGCCTTCGCGAAACTTGTCGCTGGACATGCGGGTCGTACACAGGCAAAACGTGCCCTGACTGCCCTTCAAGTCGGGCACACACATCCCGGAAAGGAGCACGCCTTGAAATTTCTCCGGCGGAAACGTTACCGGAACTCGAATTACGGAACTGAAAATTCCCGCATTGCCCAGCCAGTGCCAGAACGGTGTGCCCTTGCGCATCGCCTTGATTTCCGTCTTGCCGAACGGAATGGAATATTTACCGATCTTGATATGCCGTTTCGGCCCTTTGATTTCAGCCGACGAAAGATAAGGCAGATAATTGCTGGTGTCACGGGCGAGAAAATCATAGATGTTGTGCTTGCCCGGATTCACCCCGGTCATGAATGTCGACCACGCCACCGGAGAAATTGCCGGAAACGTCGTGCGCAGTTTGCTGAAGGTTCCTTTGTCGCGCAACTTCGCCAGGTTGGGCAGCCTGCCTTCGTTCATGAATCGGTCAGCAAGTTCCGGATCCATGCCGTCGAATCCCAAAATTACCGCTCGCTCAAACGTCGCCTTTCCATATGCGTTACGCCGCCGGATAAACCGGAACAACTGCCGGAACGGCCAAGTCATCAGCGCATAAAATGAATAGAGAAACGCGACAAAGATCGCCCAGAACGACGACAGCACCGCAAATCCCGCACCCGGACCGGCGTAGGCATGCGCAAGCGAGGGCATGAGAATGAGCGCAATCAGCAGGAACCGTGTGGCGCGGGCACTCCTGCCCGCGAAACGCTGGCACTCCCGATCAAGCAACGGGCGTCCCCGGCCGTCACGCGGCTTGATACCGGCTCCAAGCAGGCGGACAAGCTTGCCCTGAGCGAAGCCGAAGGGAGTGTCCGCCCCACACAATCTATTCATATTTGAATCCCCAAAACTTCCTTGAAAATAAACCCCGCAACCATCGACAAGATGAAGAACAGCCAAATCCAGTTCATGCCATAACCCGCGATCTCGATATTGCGATCCGGGTAATTGACCGAAATGGACTCGATCGCACTATTCTCCGGCAACGCTGGCTCTGCCGACGAGAACATACGCTCCCAGAATTGCCCACGCAAGCGGATAGTCGAAATTCGCTGCAGGTCTCCTCCCACACAAATAGCCTTCGCAGCGCTCTGTCCGGCCACGATGATTTTCACTTCATATTTTCCCTCTTTTGAGCCGGCCAGCCGCCAGACAATTTCATTTGCTGAAGGAACGTGCACCGGAGGCGCGGTAATCGTGACCTCGGGCGGAAGTCCGAGCATCGCATCATTCAGCGCATCGCCGCCGGTCGTGTGAACCGTCAAAAGAAACGGCGCATTCTGAGGAATCGGTGTTGCACCCAGATAGCGATCGACCTCCACCATCAGCAACGTGATTGGAATGATGACGTACAGCAGCGGCTTGAATGCGAGTTTCAGGTAGCGCCCTGTGCCGCGCAGGATCTTGCCATACGAGCCCATCACCACCGGAATTTGATCGCGATACAAGCGTACCGCCAGCAGGTGGGCCTTCAGTTGATCCTTTGCAATCCCAATTGCCTTCTGATCCGATGTGTAGCCAAACAAGACCACCATCAGGAATCCAACGACCAGCGACACAACAATCACAACCGCAAGCGGACTCATCACCAGGGATAGATTGACCGCCGCGATTGCTACGGCATGAGAAGTGATCGCCATCGGTTTTATGGGAACAATCAAGCTACTCGATGTACCCGAGTCCGCGCAGCCGCTTCTGTATCTCTTCTTTCGAAGTGCCGCTCTCGTCCGGCAGGATTTTCTTCGTTTCTTTTTCCAGCATGTGGATCACGAATTCGTCGATCGATTCGTACCCTGCGGCGTCCGAACACTGCTTGACCTTATCCAGCAGTTCGCCTTCGATCTTCACCTTGTGTGAACCAAACATGATTTCTCCCGTTTTCATTTGCAGCGCCACCGTCCCGGCGGCTGTCCGGCGGACATCCGTGCCAGCAGAAGAGCCGGCCAGATGCCGGCGCTAGAGTTTAATCGGCAGCGCCTAGCGCGGCTGAAACACCGACTGCCCCATCATATCCTTCGTCTTCGAGATTCCGAATTCAGACAGAATCGTAGGTGCGATGTCGGTCAGCGCCGGAGTCTGCGCGTCAATCTTGCGGTTGCTTAGCAGCACTCCCGGCACCTTTGTGAAATCCATGCAATGATCGCCGCTCCATGCATTGGTGTTGTCCTCGAGCACATCCGCAGGGAACGCCCCCAGAATCGTTTTCCATCCCGCGCGATACCCGCGGTTGTAGCCGACGAGCGCATCCGGACCCGAGCCCGCATATGGCCCCTGATAGGCTTCGCTCGCCAGATCGATTCGCGTAATCACCTGAGAACCATCCTTCGGATCACGAACCGCCAAAAGCTTCTGCCGGATTTCTCGCAGCAGCGCGTCGGCCTGAGTGCCAGACTCGACGATGCCCTCACGTTCGCGTCCGCGCAGATTCAGATAAAGTCCGTTCAACCCCAACCCGTAAGCGCGCGTGCGGCTCCAATCCACATCGGCGAAGGGCTCGCTCGAATCCCCGCTGGCGTCAGCTTTCCGAGTGATATAGCCATTGTTCAACAGCCACGTATTCAGATTAAAGGAGTGCCGGTAGGGAGCAAATCCATGATCCGAAAGCACGAGCAGCGTCGTATTGTTATCGACCTTTGGCATCACCTCGCCGAGCACCTGATCAATCTGCTCGTAAAATTCTTCGAGCGATGACCCGTATTGTGCCGCGAGCGCAGCGTCGTACGCCGGATGCTGCGGATCGGTCAGCCGCCACATCATGTGCGCGTTCAGGTCGAGGCTGGAAAAATAAAAGAAAAACAGCCCCCGGTGAAATTGCGGAAACTCGACATCGAAGGCGCGTCGATGCTCAGCGAGCACGGTGCGTGCCTGTTCCAGATATTCTTTATCGTCGAGCACGCCGGCGGTGAGCGCCTTTGTATCTTCAGCAATGCCTTGCGTGTGGAATTCGCCGATCTGTTTCGCCAAGTCGCGTGAATAACTCGATGGCGTGGAGATGGGCAGAGCGGGATTCTCCGGATCAATATTGATGGGCGAGACGTAAAGTTGAAAACGCGGATGCGTCTGCTTGAGATAAAAGCGGCAGATCCCCTTCACATTGCCGATAAACGGCATGAGCCGAAATTCCACCGGAATCCATCCACTCCATTCGCCTTCTTTCAGCACGAACTGCTGGTCCTGCACGCCGATGCGCGCCACCGGCTCCAGAGGATCAACATCAACCGTGAAAGGCTCGGTAGAGGGAGGCGAGTTCTTGCGAAATGTGTTGTCCGGTCCTATGAGATTGGTCGCGACCCGATTCTTCTTCACTTCGACCTGCACCACTTCCCCGCCCTCGACCGCTCCCACCGCCGCCGTCGGATCATCAGTGTAGAAAGTGAACGTGCCATACGTACCGCGTAGATCGGGCGTGCCCATGCCGGAAAGCGTCTTCCCTTTCGCCGCGATTGGAGGAAAATTTGCCGGGATGCGGTAAACGTAGTTGGGCACGCGGTGTTCGTCCAGAATCTCCCAGAAGGCCTTGCCGTGCCGCAACTGTTCTGCAGAGCCGCTGCCGAGCGGAATCACCCAACTGCCAACATGAAAACTATGTTTTGGGCCCTCTACTCGCGACGTGGAGAAATAAAGCTGAAAGGTTTTCGGGTCGCGGTGGATGAAATCAAAAATTCCGTGCCCGCCCGCATTCATTCCCGTGATCAGGTTCGACCAGGCCACCGGGCTTTGCGGCGGGATGCTGGTCGTCAAACGCCGGAACGATCCCTGGTCGGCTAGTTTGGCGAAGTTCGGCATCTTGCCCTCCGCCATGAACTTCGTGAGCAGCTCCGGGTCGAGCCCGTCAATACCGAGAATGATCAGCTTCCTGGACCCAACCGCTCCGCCCCGAACGCGCTGGCAGCAGAGAAGGAGGCTCAACCCCGCGGCGCATAAAGCCAGCAGGCATACCAGACGAAGACGTCTTCTGAAGGGTGCGGTCACTGCAAAATATGGTCCGGCTTCCTGGCTGTCTTCTGGTTAATGATGGGTGGTGATCACGACATCACCATGAGACTGGAAATCCGAGGAGCAGGTACATAGGATTGTACGCGGACTTCGATGGACGTCAAGACTGGCGGCTGAGCCGCGAGCTTCGTGCTACGAGCTTCAAGCAAACCGAATGCGCGCAGCGCGCAGCTCGTAGCTCGCAGCCTCTTAGTGAGCAACACAGAATTAGCCCACCGCTTTTGATCAATGCCGGCGCAGCCTCTACACTTACTGTCATGATCCGAAAATTAGTTGCCGGCGTGAGTCTGATCTTTATTAGTCTCTCTTTCGCCGCAGCTGTATCCAAGCCCAACCTGGTGCTGATCACGCTCTGCTCCACCCGCGCCGACCGTGTGGGCTTCCTCGGCGCCAAGGGCGCGCTAACGCCGAACCTTGATCGTCTCGCCGCGGAGAGCATCGTCTTCGAGCGTGCCTACGCGCAGGCGCCTGGAAGCCTTGTTTCGCACGCAACCATTCTTTCCGGAGCCTACCCACAGAGCACGGGCATGAGCGAGATCGGCGGTTCGCTGCCGTCATCGCTTCCGTACCTTCCGGAGCTTCTGAAATCCGGAGGCTACCGGACCGCCGCCTTCGTTGGCTCCCTCGATCTCGACCCACGGAACGGGCTGGCACAGGGATTCGACCGCGGCTTCCAAACTTACGACGCGGGTGTTCGGCCACCAGGTGTGGGGACGGGCGCCTCGCGAGCCTGCCCTGAGCGAAGTCGAAGGGTCCAAGCCAAGCAAAGCTTGGCGGCTAGCAGCGACCAGCGTTCTGCACGCACTCAGCGTAGCCCGGATCAGGCAGTGACCAATGCCGCAGCCTGGCTAATTCGCAACGCGCAAGCCCCATTTTTCCTCTGGATTCAGATCGACCCGCGCCAAGCCGGTGGGTCCTACGACGCCGGCATCGCGGCAGCCGATGCGGCCATCGGCAAACTTCTGGCAATTTTGCATCAGCAGAGGCTCGACGCCACCACTGCTGTTGTCGTCGCAGCCAGCCAGGGCGAGAGCCTCGGCGCTCACGGAGAAGAAACCCATGGCATCTTCCTCTATGACGAAACCATCCACGTCCCACTCGTAGTAAAACTCCCAGAACCCCATCCTGCTGCGAAGCGGGTAGCTGCAAGAGTGAGGCTCGTAGATATCGCTCCTACTCTGCTGGAAATCGCCGCCATCCCGGTTCCCTCGCAAATGCAGGGACAGTCGCTGCTACGCATTGCAAAGGCCGGCGGCAGCGGTGGCGACCAGCCCGTATATTCCCGCAGCGATCTGCCCCAGCGCGGATTCGGCTGGAGCCCGCTGGAATCCTGGCGCGCAGGCAAGTATCTCTACATCCGCGCCCCCCAGCCCGAACTCTACGACCTGACCGCAGACCCGGGAGCCGCCCACAATCTGGCCCAGAGTTCGAAGGCCACGCTCGACACGATGGCCGCGCAACTGGATAACTTTGATCGCAACTTTGATCGCCATTTGAGCGGCGACACAGGCAAGTCTTCCGCGGAGTTGAGCTCTTCCGAGATGCAGAAACTGGCGTCGCTCGG
>DATFVD010000184.1:0-3290 GCA_035260505.1 Terriglobales bacterium | reverse complement strand
ACAATCGAGCCATCTACAGTCACTCCGCGCGCAACGTCACTGCCGGATCCACGCGCATTCCCGCCCACGCTGGCATGAGAATCGCAACCAGCGCTACCAGCGTGAGCAGCACTGGTACGGCAATGAACGTTAATGGATCGTAGATGCTCACCTCGAAGAGCAGCGCCTTCAGCATCTTGGATACCGCCAAGGCCGAGCCCACCCCGAGCGCCCCGCCAATCGCGACCATGCGCAGTCCATCGCTTGTAATCAGGCCGAGAATATTTCCTCGCGTCGCGCCCAGTGCCATCCGCACGCCAATCTCCTGCCTCCGCTGAATCGTCATGAACGCGATCAGGCCATAGAGCCCCACAATCGCAAGCAGCAGCCCTGTGCTCGCAAAAAACGCAAGCAGCGCCGTTTCGAAACGCGGGCGGTCTGCGAGCCTGCTCACCGTCTGTTCGAGAGGCTCCATCTTCACCGGGACAGTCGGATCTATCGAAGCAATCTCCGATCGCACCCACGGCTCTACGGCTCTCGCGGGCATCACTGAGTCCAACAACACTATCGACCTTTTTCCGTCCCAATCGGCGCCAACGCTCCGGCGCAGGAAATAAATCTCCGGACCACTTTGTTCCGTAAGTCCACTGTTCTTCACGTTGTCGGCCACGCCGACGACTGTGGACCAAACGTCGCTGCGTAACTCGCTCGTCTGGATCCGCTTTCCAACGGGATCTTCGTCTGGAAACAGCCGGGCAGCTAACGACCGGCTCAGGACTACTTCGCTCTCATTTCCAGTTCGATCCTGATCGGTAAAATCTTGACCACGAACAATGGGAATGTTGAGCGCACGGAAATAGTCGGGCGTCACGGAGCGGCTCGCAACGCTCCCCCCAGTCCCAGGAGGCGTTCGCGGCTTCCCTTGTACGACAAGATCGGAGTACCGAAAGTCGCCTTGCCATCCCCCCGGCGGCACCGAGTCGGTCACTCCGACTGCACGACTGCCGGGCAGCCGCCGGAGAGCCGCCTCCAACTGGAGATAGAACTCAATCTCCTTCTGATCCGTGTTATAGCGAGACCACGGCAGCGCCGCCCTCACCGTCAGCACGCCCCCGGTCTGCATCCCCAAATTCTGCGCCTCGATCTTCACAAAACTTCGCAATAGCAGAGCTGCACCTGAGAGCAGCACGATTGTGACGGCGATCTGCGCGGTCACCAGGCAGCGCCGCAAGAAAGCATGGCTGCGCGACATTGACGCCTTCGCGTTCAGCGTCGCCAGTCCCGGCTTCTCGAGCGCCGAGGCAAGCCCGAAGATCACGCCGCACACGCATGAAAGCAATGCCGCAAACACCCCGATGCGCAGATCCAGATGCGCTTTGCCGATAAACGGAATCCCCGTCGGTGCCAGTCCCACGAATACCGCTAGAAGTCCGCGCGCCGTCACCAGGCCCGCCAGTCCACCCGCGCACGAGAGCAGCAGTGCCTCCGTCAGAGCCTGCCGGATCAGCCGTCCTCGACTTGCTCCAATCGCTGCGCGCACCGCAATCTCCCGTTGCCGTGCTGCTCCGCGAGCCATCATCAGGCTGGCGACATTGGCACATGCGATCAAGAGCACAGCGAGAACGAACCCCAAGAGAACCCACGCCACCGGCTGCGCGTCCTGCGTTTCTCTGTCACGCAGCGATCGGATGCTGAGCCTGACCTCCTTGCGTGCCTCCGCGGGAAACACGTGCAATTCCGATTCGAAAATCGGCTGCATCTCGGCATACGCCTTAGCCACGCCCACGCCCGGCTTGAGCCGTGCAAACACCCTCATCGGATTGCCGAATCCGCCATTGACCGTCTGCTGGATGGCAGAATTCAGGGCCAATGGAAACACGATGTCTGCTGTTTCCAACGTGGGGAACTGAAAGTCTCTTGGGAGGACTCCCACCACGCGCCTTGGGCTCCCGTCCACATTGATCGTCCGTTCCAGAATGCGCGGATCGCCGCCGTAATGGCCCTTCCACAACCCGTACGAGACCATTACCACAGGCGGCCCGTTAGGGCGATCCTCTTCCGGCAGAAAGTTTCGGCCTAGGACAGGGGAGATCCCAAGCAGCGGAAGGAATCCCACCTGGAAAGAAATACAGTTCAATTGTTCCGGATTATTCTCGACCAGGTCGCAATTGTGAATCATCGTACTTTGACCCGCGAGAGCAGAAAAGGGCGTCTGATTGTCCTGCCATTCAGCATAGAAGCGTCCCATGAGGAACTCTTCATGCTCCAGCGAGTGCGCCAGGCCCACCGAAACAATTCGACTCGAATCTGCATACGGCAGCGGACGAAACAGGATGCGGTCCACCACGCTAAAAACCGCTGTGGTGGCTCCGATACCGAGCGCAAGGGTTAAGAGAACACTTAACGTAAAAAGCGGATTGCGGCGAAAACCGCGAAATGCATATCGAACATCCTGAAGTACAGTCCCGATCCACCATCCAGGGAGCTGCCGCTCGCATTGCTCCCGCGTGGGCTCGATACCGCCAAACTCAATGAGCGCCTGACGGCGCGCTTCAGCCGCGCTTAGGCCAGAAACCCTTTTAGATGCAATCGACTGCTCAATGTGAAACTGGAGTTCTTGTTCAAGTTCCGTGCGGTCCCTGCGGAGAATCAAAAAACGAAGGCGGGTCAGAAACTCCGTAATCACGACGACGCCTCCGTAACGCGACCGAGCACAGAGGCGATTGCTGAGGACAATAGATCCCAACTTGCCAATTCCGTTTCCAGTTGCTTCTTGCCCTTTTGGGTCAAGCGATAGAACTTTGCCCTCCGGTTGTTCTCCGAGGTCCGCCATTCCGATCTGACCCAGGCCTTATACTCGAGGCGATAGAGCGCCGGATAAAGGGATCCCTGCCCGATTTGCAAAACGTCTTTTGACATCTGTTGGATCCTTTGCGCAACACCCCACCCGTGCATCGGCTCAAGGGCGAGCGTCTGAAGAATGAGTAGGTCCAGCGTCCCCTGCAGAAGATCAGTCGATTGCGGCATCGCTTCCCTCGACATTCGACAATAGCTTTTCGCATCCTCCTGTCGAATGTCAAGGGTTCAGTCTGGCGACGGACTGTAGAGGCCGCGATTCTCCATCCTTGTGCCTGGCAGCGTTAATCGCGACTTGAGCATACTTCTGAGCGGGCCCCGCACAGGTTTTGACCCAACACGGTGCTAGAATCCCGTCATGAGACAAGACAGGGATTTGGAAAAATTCTTGGAGGACGCTCCCTGGATGCGTAAATGGGTTCACCAGTGCGCAGTCTGCCACCAACAAGGGTACA
>DATFVD010000183.1:0-9904 GCA_035260505.1 Terriglobales bacterium | reverse complement strand
AGCATTCGCTCGAATGGGTGTTCCGGAAATGGATCCGCGATCCGAACATGGCCTTGTTCTACGATGGTCTGGCGGTCGTGAATGGGAAAGAAACCGAAGCGGTAACGCTGCTCAACAGCCAGAACGACTCGGTTGGCGTATTCCTGGACGAGAACTCGCACTATCCGGTGAAGATCAGTTATTCCTGGCGCGATCCGAAGGACAAGCAGAAAAACGTGGAAGACGAGGTTTACGATAATTACAAACTGGTGCAGGGAATCTGGACCCCCCACTCCGTCACCCGTTATTTCAATGGAGAAACTTCGCAACAGCGCTTCATCAACACTGCGAGCTACAATCTGAAACTGCCGGACTCGATGTTCGAGGCGGCGGTGACGTATGACCCCACCGCGCCTCTGAAGAAACGGTAAGACTGGCGGCGATATCGGGTCAAAACCTTGCTTGATGACCGTAAAAACAGGCCTAAGTTCTCTCTTCGATACACCGAACATATGTAACGGCCTTAATAAGTTAGAGTTGCCACGGTCGCGCGAACCACGGAGTGTGGTTGTTTTGCCACATACGGAAGTCCATCCATCGCGGTAAGCTGTTACACAACAAAAGACTTACACTATCTTCCCGTTGACACACGAGCAAACAATTCGTGCTGCGGTCACGTGCACAGGAGTGGGCCTCCACAGCGGCGCACCCGTCAGCCTGCGGATTCTGCCTGCACCTGCGGGGACCGGAATTGTGTTTCATCGCACCGACCTGGAAGGCTTCGCGATCGAAGCCAGTGGACGTAACGTAGCTCGCGTCAGCTACGCCACCAGCTTGATGAAGAAGGGCGTTCTCATCTCCACCACCGAGCATCTGTTATCCGCATTTACCGGTCTCGGCATCGACAACGCAATCGTCGAACTGGACAATCTGGAGCTGCCGATTCTGGATGGCAGTGCCCGTCCGTTTGTCGAAATGATTCAGAAGGCCGGCGTCCGGAGACAGCGTAAAGCGCGCACTTATCTACGGATCATCCGGGAGATCGAGTTGCGCGAGGGAGATAAATTCATTGCCGTATATCCGGCAGATGTCTATTCGGTTGCTTATTCCATTAACTTTCCGCATCCACTGATTGGCAAGCAGCGCTTCTGCGTCCGGCTGACAAATGGCAGCTATCTGAAAGAGATTGCCCCGGCGCGCACTTTTGGATTTCTGCACGAAGCCGAGGCCATGCGGCAACAGGGGCTGATCCGGGGAGCTTCGGTCGAAAATGCCATCGTTCTGAACCGCAACGAGGTGTTGAACCCGCCGCTGCGTTTTCAGGACGAGTTCGTCCGCCATAAAGTTCTAGACCTGATCGGCGACTTGGCGCTGCTTGGGAAACAGATTCTGGGATCGGTGGTGGCCGACCGGGCGGGGCACGCCATGCATACGGCGCTCGTGTCGCGCATTTTGCGCGACCGGTCGTATTGGGAAGAAACAGCCCTGGAAGATCAACCTGCGGCGCCGGCGCTGGCGTCGGCGGCTACTCTCACCCTCTAGCGCGGTGCCTGGAGTTGGTGCAGAAGCGCTCTCCTGTGGTTATGGTCTCAGATCTCGTAACGGTTCTCCTGAGGCCTAAAACCCGACACCTTTGATCATTTCAGTCGGCGGGCTGGGGGGCGACGTTCCATTCATAAGGCAAGGCACGTTCTGCCAGCAGGCGTTGCAGTTCGGCTTCCGCTTCGGTGCGAACGCGGTCGGCGAAAGCGTTCGCACTCTCGCGGTGCTCGGCGCCGAGCGCGGATAAGCGCGCATGCAAATAGGGCTGGTCCTCTTCCAGGCGGCGCAGCAACCGCTGGGTTTTAGCGATTCGTTCTTCCAATGTGATCATGGTATAGACGCGGCAAGCCTCGTCTCTACAGTGCCACAGCAGTGGCAGGGCGCAAGTTGCAAGCTGGGTGCCGGGTGGGAGTTTTTGGGATGCGCTTCCGGGGAAACGGCGAAAACTGGCGGTTGGACGATCAGTTAGGGCAGCGCCGCGTAGCCTTGCAGTCGGTCAGGTATTTCATTTTGCAGGTGGTCAGTCAGCCATTTTTCAAGCTGATACTGCGAGCTCTGCGGAACCTCTACGAAGCGGATGCCGATGTGGCCGGTTCCGTCGGCCCAGGCGACTTGGCCCTTCAGATCGAGTGAAATGTTCATTCCTGGAAGCGTGAAACGAAATTGCGCCTGCACGTCCTTGGGCAACTTGCCGAGGACGCGAATGGCCATCCCTCCCTCGCTAACGTTGGTGGTCGTCGCCGTCAATTCCCGATTGTGCGGAAGCGCAATTCGCAACGGGAATTCCACCGGATGGCGGTAATAGCGGCGCCGTTCCCGAACCATAAAATTGAGAGCCGCGTTAAAGCAGCGCGCGGCGTGCAGCGGGGTAAGCGGCTTCTGGAGAACGAAGTTGGCTCCGGAATGGAAGGCCTGCTGGGTCGTGGTCTTCCCATTCACCACCGCGAAGGTTACGGACCTGGCATTGCTTTGGGTCTGGCGCAGCGCGCTCAGGAGATCAAAGCCATTCTGCAGATCGTCGCAGTCGATGATGACGGCGTCGAACTTGCGGTTTGCCAGCAGATCGTTGCCGGTCTTGGAGCTTCCGCAAACCTCAATATTGACTGAAATCTTCTCCAGTGCAGGACGCAGCACGCCGAGCAAAGCAGCGTCGTCGGTGATAAGAAGAGAGTCCAGATTCATTGCATCTCCGATACTAACGGCACCCGAGAAGCGAAGAAAGTGACCTTGGTACTGCGCGAAGGTGCAAGGCGAAAAGGTCCTCCGTCACAGCGAATGGTCTGGACGCTGCCTGCCATGGTCACGGCGAATCGCTCTACGAAGCCGGAAAGATGTAAATGATACCGGCCGTCAGTTTCTGCTGGATTCTCGCGGCATTCGCCGCGAAACTAGCTGGATGGGTGAAATCGCATATCTGTCGCTGGGGTCGAACCTGGGAGACCGTGCGGCCAACCTGCGCGCGGCCGTCGCACAATTGGAAGTTGCGGGCCGGCTGCTGGAGGTTTCCGCCTTGTATGAAACCCAGCCGGTAGATGTCCCAGACCAGCCGTGGTTTCTGAACTGCATCGCGGCGATTGAAACGGATAAGACTCCGCGGGAGTTGCTCCAGCTTGCATTGCAGATCGAAGCGGCCATGGGACGTCTCCGCATGGGCGAGAAAGGTCCGCGCAACATTGATATCGACATTGTGCTTTTCGCGGATCGCATGGTGAATGAGCCAGGCTTGAGGATTCCGCATCCTGCAATGCACCAGCGCCGATTTGTTCTCGAGCCGCTGGTCGAGGTTGCGCCGGAGGCGCGCCATCCCGAACTCGGTAAAACTGCGCGAGAGCTTCTGGCGGGATTGCCTGGTGAACAGACAGTCCGCCGAGTCTGAAGTCTGCTGCAAGTGTGCCGAGCGGCTGTTCACTTTCCCGGGGCTGCCAGAATCTGCTCCAACGAATATTTCTGCAAATCCCCTATGCGCTCCAGCGTGATATCCGGCTTGGGATATTGCGCCACCAGCGCCTCATTCAGCGCGTAGTGCCCCTGACGCGGAAACACGGTCGTTACCCGCGCGCCCCAATGCTTCTTGATCGCCGCCAGAATACGCACCTTGTCGTCCACCATTACGTAGTGCGCCGCCGGATATTTCGCCTCCGCATCGTCGAGTTCCAGTTCCTTGTGAATGTAGATCAGGACCTGCCGATCGAAGATCTCGTACAGGCCCGAACGGTCCACCTTGAGCGGTTGAAAAACCACATCGCCGTCGCTCAAGATCACAGCTCGCCCCAAACTCTGCGCGTATCCGACCGCATCCAGCGACTCCGGAAACAGACGGTTGGCAAAGGGATAATTCACCATGAAGTGCGACACCGCGAGCAGCTTCGGATCGCGTGGCCGCTCGACGCGGTAACGCTGCAGCGCTCCCAGATAGTCCGCATATCCGAGCTCTGCGCGCAACTGCTCGAAAATTTCCCAGTAGCGCTGTGCACTGGCTTCGCCCACTTTAGTCGTGAGGTACCGCCTCAGATCTTCGGCCACGCGATCGTTATCGAGGAGCGTGTTGTCCACGTCGAAAAAGAAGACGGTGCTCGGCTTGGCAGCAGCGTGACTCACGCGATCTCCAGAAAAACGTGGCTTTATCATGCCAGAAATCACAGTCCCCCGTCGCAGCCGATCTGCGCGATTTGTTTTGCATTGTAGTAATCCCTGTAACAAAAAAAGAACAAGAAATTCGCCGCTGCCGTGAAGGGCTTGTACAGATCCCTTCCGTTGTAGTACAAAGGCCTCGTCAACAATCGATGATCAGCTGAGGCAGGATATTGGTTTCTGCCCCGCAACCAGGCGAATCCGTTCTCGCCTCTCCCAGGAGCCGCCTTTCGTGGAACATAGAGATCCAGCTGTTATCAATCGCTTCGACACACGCTCCAGCCGGCCATGTGAATTCTGCCGGGAACTCGACCCGCAGTTCCCGCAACGGCGCCCGCTCGACCAGATGGTTGTCACCAGCCGCAAAGCCATTGCTTCTGCCCATTTGACGGAGGACGGGTACGTCCGCCACCGCATGCTCGAATTGCGCCGGATCACTTCCAGCGCGCCCCTCACCGCGGCGTAGCCGGTGGATTTCGTGTGAAAGCGGGGCTATGCCCTGGTGGGACTGGGCACAGCCCCGTCACCACACAACTATTTTCAGCGCGAATTATTTCGCGCAACTTTCGCGCCGTCACAGTCTTCTAATGAGTTGGGCCCAGAGTTGGTGCAACCCGCCCTGGGGGAGGCTTCTCATGCTGGCCGGTATGCGATCCTGTTTCCCGCTTTCCTTCTTGCTGGTATTTTCTGTCGCAGCCTGTTTTCCGGTTCAGGCCCAGATTCACGGTGTCCCCGCTTCGGTCACTTCACTCGGTTTCGGCGGGAGTGACAATCCCGCTCCCGGTGTCCGCGCCAGCGTGACGTCCCTCGGGCCAAACGGTTACGGCAACAGCCGGCCGGTTTTTGGAAACTGCTGTGCCAACTTCTTCTTTCCGGCGAACCAGGATCGGGCGATGTTCTTTGGTGGTCAGTTCTCACGGCATCACTTCTCGGGTCGTCAGTCCTTGGGACGGCACCACCGCCACGGGGATCACGCCGATTTCCCCGTCGGCGTCAGCGAGCCGGCCTATATTCCATACGCGGTTCCTTATGCCGTCCCTTATGCCGTGACGTATGACGAGGAAGGCGACGATGACTCCGTCGACGCCGACTACGTCCCCGCTCCTCACGCGCGAAACGCAGAACCTCCGACCAAGCGCGCCGATGCCCGAGAGTTGGCGCGGAAGGCCGGCACTTCAGCCAAACCAACTCCGAGCGAACCGGAAGAGCCCGTGACCATCCAACCCTCGACCGTGCTCGTTTTCAGAGACGGCCATCGGTCTGACGTTGTGAACTACGCTATCGCGGGCGATACTCTCTTTGACTTCGGCGCGGGCCGCACCCGCAAGATTCTCCTTGCAGACCTCGATCTCGCCGCCACCCAGAAAGCCAATGACGACCGCGGCGTGGACTTCCAGGTCCCGGCAAGCGCCACGCGGCAGTAAAGTCTTAACCATAGGGGACACAGAGGAACACGGGGAAACACAGGGAAAACCTCAAGACCCTTGCGTCCCTCTGTGGTTCGTCCCCCAGGCATTTCCCGCTTGACACGTCCCTCTCGACCAATGGATACTTATGCATTGATCTGCATTTTTATTCATGTCGAAAACAGCGCGGCACAAAGCGATTCTCGACCTGCTCGACGACGGTCCTGTCGAAAGCCAGGACTCTCTCCAGCAGCGGCTTGAACGCAAGGGCTACGAAGTCGGCCAGGCTACGCTTTCCCGCGACATCCACGAACTGAAACTGGTCAAAGGCCCGGAGGGGTATCGGCGGTCGGGCGAAAGCCTGAGCGCGGAAAGCGTTTTGCCGTCGGTGATGCATCTCGCCCACCAGTTTGTGGTCGAAATCCGCCAGGCCCAGAACCTGCTCGTAGTGAAGACCACGGTCGGCAGTGCGCAGCCCGTCGCCGCCGCCCTCGATGCGTCGCATTGGCCTGAGGTGGTTGGCACGCTTGCGGGCGACGATACGGTGCTGGTCATCGCCACCGACAAAAAGAAAGCGCAGGCGCTCGCCCGGCGTATTCGCGAGCTGTCGTAGGAACTTTCCAGAATGGAGTGTTTAAGGAAACGCAAATGAGAACCGATTCTATGGGACTGATGAACCCGCCAACGCCAATGACAAAGACGAACCCGCCGAACATGCTGACGGAACCGGTCGCGCCGCGTGATCTCGTCTCCATCCACGACCTCGCCCCGGCCGAAATCCTCTCGCTCTTCAACCTCACCACCATGCTCAAGCAGCGACCTGCGGATTTTCGCGGCGTTCTCGCCGGCAAGCAGATGGTGATGTTCTTCGAGAAGCCTTCCCTGCGCACTCGCCTCACGTTCGAAGCCGGCATGGACAGCCTGGGGGGCAGCACATTCTTCGTCGACCAGACGGCGAGCCGCCTTAACGCCCGCGAGTCTCTCTATGACATCGCCCACAACCTCGAACGCTGGATCGACCTCATTGTGTTGCGCACCTTCAGTCATACGGTGGTCGAGGAGATGGCCACTTACGCCGGCGTTCCTGTCATTAATGCGCTGAGCGAACTCGAACATCCCTGCCAGGCGCTGGCCGACTTCTTCACCCTCCACGAGCACTTCGGCGATCTGTCCAAGATTCATTTCGCCTATGTGGGCGATGGCAACAACATGGCGCACTCGCTCCTTCTGGCCGGTGCTTCGGTGGGCGCGAAAGTTTCCATCGCTACGCCAGAGGGCTACGGGCTTAATCCCGTAATCGTCACCATGGCCAAGGCCATTGCGGACGAGACCAAAGCTTCGCTCCGCATCCTGACCGACCCGCGCAAAGCCGTTGCCGGAGCCGATGCGGTTTATACTGATGCCTGGGCGAGTATGGGACACGAACAGGAAAAGGCCGAACGTGCCGCTATTTTCGCTCCCTACCAGGTGAACGCTGCGCTCATGCAACTCGCCAAGCCTCATGCGCGGTTCATGCACTGCCTGCCCGCGCATCGCGGCCAGGAGGTTACCGACCAGGTCATCGACTCGTTGAACTCCGTGGTCTTTGATCAGGCGGAAAACCGTCTGCACATTCAGAAAGCTATACTCGTATGGCTGTTGGGTGGCGGCGTGGGCCGCTTCTCCGCCAGGAGTGCACATGCCCATGCCTAAGACGCCTGAGAAAATTGTCCTCGCCTATTCCGGTGGGCTCGATACCTCCATCATCATTCCATGGCTGAAGGAAAACTATGCCTATGACGTGATCGCCATGGTCGCCGACGTAGGCCAGGGTGATGACGTCGAGGCCGTCGTAGACAAGGCTTACAAGACCGGAGCCAGCAAGGTGGTCGTCGAAGACCTCCGCGAAGAGTTCCTTACCGGCTACGTCTGGCCCGCGCTGAAAGCGGGCGCGGTGTATGAGAATAAGTATCTGCTCGGCACGTCGCTCGCGCGGCCCGTGATCGCGAAACATCAAGTTGAAGTGGCGTTGCGCGAAGGAGCCTCGGCCGTCAGCCACGGATGCACCGGTAAGGGCAATGATCAGGTCCGTTTCGAGATGGCCTACCAGGCGCTCGCTCCCGAGCTGAAAGTCGTAGCTCCGTGGCGCGAGTGGGATCTGAAGTCCCGCGAAGACTGTCTCGACTATGCTGAGAAGCGCGGCATTGCGGTGACTGCGAGTCGCGAGAAGATTCACAGCCGCGATCGCAATCTCTGGCACATCAGCCACGAAGGCGGAGAACTCGAGGACGCCGGTAATGCGCCGTTTGCGAGTACCTGGCAAATCACGAAGTCGCCGCAAGAGGTTCCTGATAAAGAAGAACAAGTCGAAATCGGATTCGAAAAGGGCGTGCCTGTTTCGGTCGGTGGACAGGCTCTCGACCCTGTATCGCTCGTCGAACTGGTGAACGAAATCGGCGGACGCAACGCCATCGGACGCGTTGATATTGTCGAGAACCGCTTCGTTGGCATCAAGTCGCGCGGCTGTTACGAAACTCCGGGAGGCACGCTGCTGCTCGCCGCTCATGGCGAACTCGAGGCACTTTGCCTTGACCGCGATCTTCTCCACTTCAAGCAACACGTCGCGCTCAAGTATGCCGAACTCGTTTACTTCGGCCTGTGGTTTACGCCGCTGCGCGAAGCGCTTGACGCCTTCGTCGAAACCACGCAACAGAATCTGACGGGAGCGGTCACGCTGTCGCTGTACAAAGGCAACGTGAGCATCGTCAGCCGTAAATCGGAATACTCGCTCTATCGCACCGACCTTTCCTCATTCACCATGGGCGCTAGCTATGATCAGAAAGATGCCGAAGGCTTTATCCGCATCCTCGGATTGCCCTCGCGTTGCCGCGCCCAGACGCAGCATAAGGTAGAGGTTCCGCAATGAAGATGTGGTCGGGCCGCTTCCGGCAGCCGCTTGACCCCGACTTTGAAAAATGGCAACGGTCGTTCCCTTACGATCAACGGCTGCTGCAGTTCGAACTCGCAGCCAGCCGAGCGCACGCTAACGCTCTCGAACATGCCGGAGTGCTTTCCTCCGAAGAGCTTTCGCAGATCGTGAAAGCGCTGGAAGAAATCGGGCGGCGCGCGGAATCCTCTCCAGAGTTTCTTGACGATCCGGAAGCGGAAGACGTCCACCATTTTGTTGAAAAGCAACTGGCCACGTTGGTTGGCGCGACTGGCTACAAACTGCACACCGGACGCAGCCGCAACGAACAGATCGCGACTGATCTTCGCCTCTTTGTGCGCGAGAGCATCGATACCCTGCACAACCTGATCGCCGATTGGATCGAGGCGATCCTTTCTCGTGCCGAAGGCGCGGGCAGCTCCGCTGTACCCGCGTACACGCACTTGCAGCCCGCGGAGCCTGTTCTGGTAGCGCATTGGCTGCTGGCTTATGTCGAAATGTTTCTGCGGGACGCTTCGCGCCTTGCCGATTGCCGCAAGCGCGCTAATCTCTGTCCACTGGGCTCTGGCGCTGTAGCTGGAGCGACGCTGACACTCAATCGTCAAGCGATGGCTGTGGAACTGGGCTTTGATGGTCCGACTGCCAACAGCATCGACGCTACCAGCGACCGCGATTTTGCCATCGAATTCGTCGATGCTCTTTCGCTGCTTGCGCTTCACCTCAGCCGCTGGGCGGAAGAGATGATTTTGTTCTCGACGTCCGCATACGGATTTGTCGAGTTGCCCGAACCTTATTCCACTGGCAGCAGCGCCATGCCGCAGAAAAAGAATCCGGACTTGCTGGAACTGGTGCGCGGCAAAACGGCTCGCGTCATGGGATGCTCCACTACGCTGCAAACTTTGGTCAAGGGACTGCCGCTTGCTTACAACAAAGATTTGCAGGAAACGCAGAAGCCTTTGTTCGACGCCTCCGACACCGTGATCGGGATGCTGCCACTGGTGACGGGATTTATGAACACGGTCGAATTCAACGACGCCAAAATGAATCAGGCGGCAAGTTCTGGCTTTATGAATGCCTGGGCCGCGGCCGCCTATCTCGTCGAGCGCGGAGTGCCTTCGCGCCTCGCCCACGAAGCGGTCGGCAAGGCAGTTGCATTGGCCGTGGAACGCGGATGCGATTTGCAAAAACTGCCCATCGCCGATCTGCAGGCGATCCATTCGAGCTTTGATGCGGGCTTCCACTCCTGCCTCGGACTGACTGAGGTGCTCGCGCTGCACGACGTTCTTGGCGGCACCGCGCCTCGTCACGTCAAGCGCGCTCTGCAGAATGCTCGAGAGCGCGTTTCTGGTCTGCGATCGGTGGAACAGCCGGCGGTCCGCTAGGTTCCGGTCGGAAGTGAACAGGACGATTATTGGTTTGT
>DATFVD010000182.1:0-5188 GCA_035260505.1 Terriglobales bacterium | reverse complement strand
TTCATCTGCTTCGGTTCGGCGGTCGTGATGCGCACTCGCTCTACCCGGCGGTCGGTTGAGTCCAGGACTTCGAACTTCAGGCCTTCGTCTTCGATGATTTCGCCTTTCTTTGGGATTCTTCCAGCGATTTCGCTGACCAGGCCGGCTATAGTGGACGATTCGTGGCCTTCGGGACGCATACCGAAGAGTTCGTCAAGGCGATCTACGTCCATGTTACCGGGGACTATATAAGAGTGCTCGTTTTCCTGAACTACCTGCGCTTTCTCGTGCTCATCGCCAATTTCGCCTACGATTTCTTCTACCAGGTCTTCGATGGTTACGAGGCCGGCTACGCCTCCGTATTCGTCTACTACTATCGCCATGCGGATGTTACTGCGCTGCATTTCGCGCAGCAGGTCACTTACTAACTTGCTTTCCGGGACAAAGTAAACTTCTTTGCGCATGAGGCTCGCTACCGTGCGTGTGTGCGCTTCGGAGTCGGGGACTTGCAGGACATCCTGGGTGTGGAGAATGCCTTTGATGTTGTGGATCGAACCGTCGTACACGGGGATGCGCGAGAACGGCTTGCCCCTTAGCAACTCGACAATCTGTTCGACGGTGTAATCGGATGGTACTGCGACCATCTCGGGCCTGGGCTTCATGGCCTCGCGAACGGTTTTGCCGCTGAATTCCACCACCGACTGGATCAGGTCGCGGTCGCCTTCCTGAATGATGCCTTCTTCCTGCCCGGCTTCGATCAGGGCGTCGACGGCCTCGGAGGACGTCTCCGGTTGCGCGTCGGCGTGCTCGCGGGTGAGGGCAGCAACGGACTGACAGAATCCGAGGACCAACGTCACCGGGAGAACGAGGTAGATGAGCAGGCGCAAGGGCAGCGCCCAGTGTTGGAGCCAGCGTCCGCTGGTGCGCGAAAAAAAGACGAAGGGCAGCAGGCGGTTGAAGATAATGATGATCAGCACCAGGCTTAGCGTGGCTTCGAGGACTTCGTAGATGCTCCAGGCACGATCGCGAAACACGGTGAAGCCAACGACCATGGCAATGGCGGCGGTAACCAGTTGGGTCAGAATGGCCATGGAGAGCGAGGCGCGAGAGCGCTCTACGCCGAGGCGCGGCTCGACTAACTGCTCGAAGGCGTCAATGTTGTCCTGGAAATCGCGCGAGAGGAACTTGCCGATTTCCTGGTAGAGCCGGTCGACGTAGGAGACCAGCGTCAGCAGACCGAGGAGGAACGCGAGAGCAATGCTGGCACCGATCATTGCGATTAATTCCTCCGGGTGCGGGAAGTGGACGGTTTCTCGTCCCTGGCCCGTTCAATTAACCCCGACGGAAGGTGGAGTTTCGCGCGCAACTGTTTTTCGCGCATGGCCATTTGTCCATTGTCGCACTCATGATCATAGCCGCGCAGATGCAGGACGCCGTGCAGGATGAGAATCTTAACTTCCATGGCCGGCGAGTGTCCCAGGGCGCGCGCATTTTTGGTTGCGATCTCCGCGGAGATGGCGATTTCTCCGGCTAACTGTTTTTGGAAGCCGGGGTTGGCGGGAAATGAAAGCACGTCGGTGGGTTTGTCTTCTCCGCGGAAGCGGCGATTCAGGGATTTCATTTCGGCGCTCGTCGTTATCAGCACGTTGACTGCGCCCTTCAATCCGGCGGAGCGGCGGGCGTGAGCCACGAAACGGGCCAGCGCCAGTTCGGAGAGAGCGGCGACGCGCTTCTGAAGGATGATCAAGGTTGGCTCCACGCCCAGCCCCTCAAGGGGCTTCTGACTGAGAAAACTTGCGGTATCGCGGAAGCGATACCCTGACACGAATCCGAACAGCCTATGATACGAATCTGGACGGCCAAAGCGAAGAGGAGGGTAGCGGCGAGGCTCCCTCCTAAATTGACGCGGACGCCCTCGTCGGCGAAAAATCAGGGCAAATTCAACGGCCGCGATCGAGGTGCCCGCGCCACACCTTTTCTCAATTTCGCAGGTGCGGCTCTTCGGGCGGCGCTGGCGGCGGACCTGGCTTTGGCTCGAGCAACGATAACTGCTGCTCCGCCAGGCGCGTTTTGTGCTCGTCGTAGGCACGGATGATCCTTTGCACCAAGTGATGCCGCACTACGTCGCTTTCGTCGAAATGCACGAATGCCAGGCCGTTGACCCCCTGCAGAATATCGACGGCTTCGATCAGACCGCTGCGGCGCGCGTTGGGCAAGTCGATCTGCGTGATGTCGCCGGTGATCACGGCTTTCGAGCCGAATCCGAGGCGGGTAACGAACATCTTCATTTGCTCGGAGGTAGTGTTCTGCGCTTCGTCGAGGATGACGAACGAATCGTTGAGTGTGCGGCCGCGCATGAAGGCGATGGGTGCGATCTCAATGACATTTTTTTCGAGATAGCGTTCGACGCGTTCCGGCTCCAGCATGTCAAAAAGGGCGTCGTAAAGAGGCCGGAGGTAGGGATCGATTTTCTCCTGTAATGTGCCGGGCAGGAAGCCGAGACGTTCTCCGGCCTCGACCGCCGGGCGCGCCAGAATGATGCGGTTGACCTGCTTGTTCAGCAGGGCGGAGATCGCCATGGCTACGGCGAGGTAGGTCTTGCCGGTGCCGGCAGGGCCGACGCCGAAGACCATGTCGTGCTTCTCGATGGCTTCGAGGTAGCGGCGCTGATTCGGGCTTTTTGGCTGGACGGTGCGGCGTCCAAAGGAACGCTGGCGGCCGGCTTCGGCGAGTCCGCGGAGGGTGGCATTCGGATCGCCTACGACCACGCGCAACATGCTGCTCAGGTCGCCGTTCACGAACTGGTGGCCGGTCTTCCGCAGATGCTCGTAGTCGGCGAATAATTGTTCAGCGCGGGCTACGTCGCGGGGGGCACCTTCCAGCTCAATGCGATCCGAGCGAAGGTCGATGTTGATGTTCAGGCCGTCTTCGAGCACGTGGAGATTTTCATCCCGGGTGCCGAAGAGGGTCTCGATGTTGGGACTGAGTTCAATATTTTTTTTCATGCTTTTTGGTTTTGGGAAATTGTCGCCGCCTCCTGCAGCTTGGGATCGGGCTCACTCGTCGTTTTAAGGGTGAGATGAGGGTTACGGGGATGTGGTTTACCGCCGGATTCGGGCGAACCCGTGCGGGTGTTTTTACACGCAAAGGGCTGGATGTGGAAGTGGAGACAATCGGATTGCGCACCCCGATGACGGGGCGGTTAACAACCATTTGAGATCAGCGTAGCGCGGGCGGGGGCAGGAGTCAATGGGGAGGGCGACCTCCCTCCCACGACTAAGCCTTTGCTCCTTCCCCGTTTGTCTTTTGCGCGCTTGCCCATACCGCCCGATTCTTCGCCCATGCTCGCAGTTCGGCAATTTCCTCGGCGCGGGTGACTGACAGCGGAACAGTGGACGAGAGCGCGGTGAGCAGATCTTCGTTGCTCAGTTCCTGCTTGCGGGCAAACGCGGCGTAGAGGCCTGTCTGCACTGCCGATTCGATTTCTGCTCCAGAGAAGCCTTTGGCGGCGGCGGCTACTCTGTCCAGATCGTAGTCGGCCGGTTTGCGCTTGCGCTTTGTCAGTTGGATGGAAAAGACTTGCTTGCGCTCGGCTGCGCTGGGGAGGTCCACAAAGAAGAGTTCATCGAAGCGGCCTTTGCGGATCAGTTCGGGCGGCAGCACGGTGACGTTGTTGCAGGTGGCGGCTACGAAGACGGCGGGTTTGCGCTCCTGCATCCAGGAAAGAAACGACGCCAGCAAGCGCGACGAGACTCCGGCGTCGGCGGAGGCGGAGTCGGGGCCGCTGCCGGCGAAGACTTTTTCCAACTCGTCGATCCACAAGACGCAGGGGGCGAGGCCCTCGGCTACCCGGAATACTTTCTGGATGTGCTTTTCCGTCTCGCCTATGAATTTGTCATAGACGGCGGCGGTATCGAATTTCACCAGCGGGAGTTTCCACTCTCCGGCTACGGCGCGGGCGCAAAGACTCTTGCCGCAGCCTTGGACGCCAAGAATGATGACGCCTTTCGGCGGATCGAGGCCGAACTGGATGGCTTGCGCGTCCCAGGAATTTCGCCGTTGTGCGAGCCATGTTTTCAGATTGTCCAGTCCGCCGATGCTGGCCATGTTGTCGGTTGAGTCTACGAACTCCAGCATTTCCGACCGCTTCAGCAAAGCTTTCTTGGCGTCGAGCACATCGGTGATGCACTCAGGCGAGAGCGCAAGGCGTGCAACCACGGTTTGCGAGATAGCGCGCTCCGCGGCTTCTTCCGTTAGTCCGCGCAGATTGCCAGCCATGGCGTCCACGCCGTTGGCGTCGAGCTGGAGTTTGAGGGTGTGGTTGCCGGTCAGGCGGGTGTAGGTTTCGCGGATAATTTCGCGCAACCGGTCGCGGTCAGGTAGTGGCAGGTCGAGGAATTCCACCAGGCTCGCCAGCTCCGGAGGCATCTCGATGGCGGGAGCGGTTAGCACCAGAGTCCTTCGGTTCGCGGAGAACTTCTGGCCTACGTCGCGCAGCCGCCGCACCACGACCGGATTCTCCATGTGACGATGGAAATCCTTCAGCACGAATACGGCTTCGATGGTCATCGTCTCGAGGTTGGCCAGCGCCTGCACCGGATCGGCAGTGTTGTACATGGCAGTCTTCGGCGCCAAGCCAGCCTCGGAACCAATTGCTGAGAGCGCCGAAGCGGGGACACCGCTGCCGCAGCGGACGAGTCCGTCGGCGATGGACCATTCGAAGACCGGTAAACTGAGGTCCGAGCAGGCGGTACGCACGAGAGACATCGCGCGCATCTCCTCGACCGTCTCCATCACCACGATCGGGGTGGAGGAATTGATCAGAACTTTCAGACGGTCTGTCGGACTCTGGGGCGGCGTTGCAGGTGAATTCATATCTATTTGACCGGGCGCGACTTGCTCCCGTAGAATACTAGCTTCGGTTCCCACCGGAACATCTTCCTAGGGCAATCTAGGACAAACAAAGGTAATCAAGCCGCATGGCGAATCATTTTTCGGCGCTGAAACGCGCCCGACAGACAACGAAGCGAACCGCCCGCAATCGGGCCAACAGTTCGCAACTACGCACCGCTCTGCGGAGCCTACGCGAGAGCCTGGAAAAAGGCGATAAAGCCGCCGCCGGTCAGACCTATCGGGAGACCGTGTCGGCGCTCGATAAAGCAATCCAGAAGGGCGTTCTGCACGAAAACACGGCTTCGCGCTACAAGTC
>DATFVD010000181.1:0-7780 GCA_035260505.1 Terriglobales bacterium | reverse complement strand
GGCTTGTTCGGCGGCATGGTCTGGTTTCTCGCCATCTTCGGAGGAGCCGCCGCCGACCGCCTCGGCTTTCGCCGTGCCCTGTCGATGGCCTACCTCATCCTGGCCGCAGCCTATTTCCTGATCGGATCGATTGGGGCGTCGTGGCTGGCGCCCGTGCGCAATGCCGTGCCCCTTGGATTGTTTGTCGGCTGCATTCTCATCCTTCCTGCACTCGGAATCTCGCTGGTGAAACCTTGCGTGGTGGGCACCACGGCACGGGCGTCGAAGGAGAACGTCCGTTCCATCGGCTACTCGATTTACTACACGATGGTCAACGTCGGTGGAGCCCTAGGCCCTTATTTCGCGTCCTGGGCCCATCGCCACCTGGGTGTTGAGAGCGTTTACCGCGTCGCAGCGCTCAGCGTCTTCGCGATGTTTTTTGTCGTCATCATCTTCTTCCGCGAACCGCACAAGCCCGGCGATGCTCCTCCCCCTTCGATCGCAACGGTCGCGCGGAACTTCTGCATTGTGGTCGGCAATTACCGGCTGGTTCTCCCGGTATTGCTGGTCGCGTTGTTGTTGCGCATTGGGTTGTTCATCGATCCCCAGTATTCCGTGCCTTGGTGGGTCTGGTGCGCGCTGTTGGTGCTCGTGCTTGCTGGGATCAGCCGGTTTATGTGGTTCCTTGTCCTCTTTACTGGGTACTGGGTGGTGTTCTGGCAGCAGTACATCAGTTTGCCCGGCTACATTCACGGCTACATCAACTCCCAGGCTGATGTCGAGATCATTCTGGTGACCGATGGACTGACCGTGATCTGTCTGACCCTCGCGGTGAATTACTTGACCCGCAATATCCCGGCATTTCAGGCTGTGATTTTGGGTACGGTGATAACTTCCGTCTCGTGGGTCATCCTCGCCCTGCGGCCGACGCTCTGGGGGGCGGCGCTCTCCCTGTTTGTGCTGGCGCTCGGCGAAATCATTCAATCGCCACGCTACTACGAATACATCTCGCGGCTCGCGCCTCCTGGACAGCAGGGCACTTACATGGGCTTCGCCTTCCTGCCCATCGGAATTGGCTCGCTGATCGGCGGCTGGTTTGGCGGCACGCTGCTTCACCACTTTGGAGAAGTCACTCACCAGCCGGAGCGGATCTGGTTTAGCGTTGCGGCGGTCGGCATCGCAACTGCGGCGCTGCTCTGGATTTACGACAAGACGTTCAGGACCAGAGGCGCAGCTCCGGCGAAGTAAAGATCAAGGGCTTAACCACAGGGGGCACAGAGGCACACAGGGGCACACAGGGGCAACCGTACCGCATTTTCTTGAATTCCTCTGTGGATGTTCTCTGTGGCCCCTGTGGTCGAGACTTCCGTCGGCGCCCTTCAAAACCTCGCCGTCACAGACCTTCGTCCTCAAGAAATTTCTCAACTTCGTACGCGGCCATGCAGCCGGAACCAGCGGCTGTAATAGCTTGCCGGTAGCGCCGGTCCTGCACGTCACCGCACGCGAAAACCCCCGGCACTTTCGTGAAGACATTCTTATGCGTCACCAGGTACCCATCCGCATCGGTTTCGAGTTGGCCTTCGAATATCTTCGTGTTTGGTATGTGGCCGATCCCAAGAAACATCGCGCTGGTAGGGAAATCCCGACTCTCGCCGCTCTTCAGATTGCGCAGACGCAGCGCCGTGACTTCCTTCTTGCTGACATCGAGAACGTCGTCCACCACGGTATCGGTGAGAAATTCGATCTTTGAATTAGCGCGGGCGCGATCAAGCATGATTTTCGAAGCGCGAAACTGCTCACGTCGATGGATGAGTGTCACTTTGGTCGCGAAGCGCGTCAGGAATGTCGCTTCTTCCATGGCGGAGTCCCCGCCGCCGATCACCACGATTTCCTTGCCCGTGAAAAAGAAGCCATCGCAAGTGGCGCAGGAAGAGACACCGTGGCCAATCAACGCGTGCTCGTTCGGGAGGCCGAGCCAGCGCGCGGATGCTCCGCTGGCGATGATGAGCGCCCGGGTCTGAATGATCTCTTTGCCGACAGTTAACTCGAACGGATGCTTGCTCAAATCGGCTTTAACCACGTGGCCCATGCGGTAGTCAGCGCCGAAGCGCGCGGCCTGCTTGCGCATGTTCTCGATCAGTTCTGGCCCCTGGATACCATCAGGAAAACCAGGAAAATTCTCCACCGACGTTGTCAGCGATAATTGTCCGCCGGGTTCATGACCTTCGATCACGAGCGGCTTGAGGTTGGCGCGTGCATTGTAGAGGGCGGCGGTGTGACCAGCACATCCGGAGCCCATGATCACGACGTTGCGTATATCCATAGCGGTGACTACTTAGATTCGGAGCAACAGATTTCGCTTCAAGCTTGCCGATGGAGCGCCGGGCGTCTCCGCCAGGCCACCCCAAATGCCGACGGGCGAGACGCCCGTCTCTCCACCGGCACTACGGGGACTTCTTTGTACCCACGGCCTGCTTCGTTGCAGTTCCCAAACCCAGACGAGCTAGTTCCTGAGACACTATTTTGCGCGCGCCTAGAACATCGCGATAGCGCTCCATGATCGAAGAGGCAGCGTGGAAGATCGGTTCGTACGCGCTTTGATCCGTCGCCGGATTGCCTTCGGCACCCGAGCACCGCGCCAGCCCCACCGACGCTTTTCCAAAACGCTCCAGTTTGACGCGCGAGACCGGCGTACTGGTAGACAACATCGCGGCCGTGGAAGCAACGGCGGAAGCACTGTCCTCGATTGAAATCTCCATCAGATCTTTTTGGTCGCGCAGGCGTAGCACGAGCGTTTCCACCATATCCTTCGCATCGACGCTGAACGAGTATTGAACGTTGCTGAATACGGTGGCGGCGGGAAACTCGCGTCGAATCCGGACCCAGTCGGCCGCCGAAACCGCGCCCGGGGGCAAGGACTGCATGCCGGGGATCGGAGTGCTCTGGTCGAGCGTGGAATGGCCGCGAGACACTTCGTAATCCTTGCCGAACGCAGGCTTGCCCGGCACCTTGGCCAAGGCGGACGATAACTCCTGCCGCTCGTCGGCCGAAGGCTTGCACACGTTGAGGACGTTCACTTTTACCGGGGGTTGCTGGGCGAAAGCCGGCGCGATCATCGCCATGGTTGCCGTCAGGATCAGAATTTTGTGAGGGAACACGGCGAAATTGTATCAGGGGAATGCAGAGGTCAGAGGTCAGATTTCATAGGTGAAAACTATCTGTGGAAACATTAGTAGTTCTACGGCGGAAACTAGGGACATCCCATAACATCATAGGGGGCACCTCTGCAATCTGACCTCTGAGTCAGTCGGCTGCGCCGGAATCGGGCTCGATGGCGCCATGCCGGCGCAGCAACTGCGGCAGATTCTGCGAAAACGCCGAGCGCGGCAATACCATGTCACATCCCACTTCGTGCGCCTTCTGCTTCAAGTCGCCCTGCACGTGCGAGAGAAACCCTATGATCGACGTTCCCTTCTTCAGCTTGCTCTTCAGTTTCGGGATGAGCGTCAAAGGCTTGGCATTGGCATTGTTCAAGTCGAAGATGATCAGCGAAGGCTGTTCTACGCCGTTGCTCTTCATCCGGTCGGCGAGATCCTTCTCCGTCTTCACGAACTCGACCTTCACATTCATCTTGCGGCCCGTGTCCTGAATCTTGCTCAGGAAGAACAGGTCTTCGACGAACGCGAAGACGCGCGAAGCGGCATCCTCTCGTGGAGCGGGAAGCGGCTCAGGGTCGGCCACCGGGTAGGACGCGGAAAAACCGGGCCGTCGCGGCGCTCTGCTGCCGTTGCCATTGTCGCCGCCCAGATTGGCGCGGTAGCTGTGATCCATGGGAGCGGTAAATATGCCCTGATGCTCCTGGCGGTCGCGGCCCATCGGGCCACCCGCACCTCGTTTTGGCGGACGACGTCCACGGCGTCGTTTGTGTCTCCCTCCGCCTGCGGAGGGATGTCCGGGTCCTGCATTCATATTTTTCTCTTGTTAAATCTTTAGAGCTAATATCAGGCCTTGATCACAGGCCTGATTGTTTCGTCTTCTCTTGTTCTCTTGCGATCGGCTCACCTTAAGGTGTGGGCAACGGGTGGTCACTACACACCGACTACCGGCAGACCAAACCTCACATCGGCTGGATGCTATTCGAGAACTTTTATTTAAAACTATCGATGTTCAAACTGTCTCGGCGCCTGGAGTCTGATTTGGCGCGAACGGCCAGCCTGGAAGCATGGCCATTGGGAACAACTCTGATGTTACTCATGAAATGGCCGACTGCGCAAGGGGGGAATGCCTTTAGTTTTCCACATCTAGGGCATTACCGAAGTGGGGGTCAAGATCTCCCAACACTGTGCAAAACGGGCTTCTACTCCTCCGCATCGCGGTGCGGTTCCTTTTGACACCGGCCCTCATTACGCCGCTGTATTTTTTGAAGGGGACAGTCGCGCAGTTTCGCCTGAAGTCCCCCCATGGCCTCGCCGATGTAAGAAGTGTGAAACCCGCTCCCGCCAAAGAGAATATCTCTGCCCCGATCTCGCTCGCGATTCCTGGACAGCGCTTCATTGCCCGCCAGCCAATTTTTGACCGGGCGCAGAATGTGTATGGTTATGAGATCCTTTTCCGAAACGGCGTCGAGGACTACTTCAACGCCGATCCCGAACTTGCGGCCCACGCCACTCTCGATAGCTCCCTGCTCTATGGTATCGAGAAGCTTTGCGATAAGAAGCGCGCCTTCATGAATTGCACTCGAGGGGTCCTGTTCAAGGATCTGATTACGTTGCTGCCTCCCAGCCAGACCGTGGCTGAGATTCTGGAAACGGTTGAGCCGGAGGACCGCGTCATCGCTGCCTGCAAGCGGCTGAAAGCGGCTGGCTATCTTATTGCTCTTGATGACTTCGCACCCAACGATCCGCGCATACCGCTTTGCGAATTTGCCGACATCATCAAAGTAGACTTTCGCGCAACCAAGGCCGAGGAACGCGCCGGCATGATGCGCCGATTTGGGTCCGCCAAGTGCAAGATGCTGGCGGAAAAACTCGAAACTCCCCACGATTTTCATCAGGCCCGTGACACGGGCTTCGTGTATTTCCAGGGATATTTTTTCTGCCGGCCGGAAGTCGTCGTCGGCCGCGAAGTTCCTGCCAGCCGTTTGCATTATTTACGGCTGCTCGAAATGGTCTGCCGCACGGAAATCGACATGCGTGAGTTCGAGAAGATGCTTAAACAGGAATCCTCGATTTCCTACCGCTTGCTCCGGTATCTGAATTCCCCAGTTTTTGGGTTTGCGCTCGAAATCAAGTCGATCCGCCACGCCATGGCCGTTCTCGGAGAACGGGAGATGCGGCGTTGGGTGCGCCTCGTCGTCACCGTGGGCGCGGCCGAGCAGAAGTGTAGCGAACTCGTGGTCATGGGATTGGCCCGCGCCCGTTTTTGCGAACTGCTCTCCGCCCGCCTGAAAGCGAACACTGATTTGTTCCTGATGGGGCTGCTCTCCGTGATGGACGCCATCCTTGAGGTCACAATGGACGTGCTCCTGGAGCAACTACCCGTGGAGCGCGAAACCAAGGCTGCCCTGCTCGGCCAGAACAGCAGCCTCCGGCCCCTGTACCGACTGATGCTGGCTCAGGAATCGGGTGAGTGGTCGCAGTCGAGCGAACTCGCCAAACAATTAAAACTGTCCGATGAGGAAGTCGCCTTAACCTGGTGGCAGTCCCTGCAGTGGGCGCAAGAAGCCACCAGCGGAGTGTGAGAAGAAGAAGCTGCCAGCTGTCAGCTCTCAGTAAAATCCTCGTGCCCCAAATACTGTCTGTGAAGCCTGCTCCCAGCCGCTTTTACTTTTTCACTGTTTTACTGACGGCTGATAGCTGAGAGCTGACAGCTGTTTACGGAGCCTCGATCAACTCCATCTTGCCTTCCCGTGTCCGGTGCAGCACCATCACCTTGCCCTTGGGATCGCGGAATACGAAGACATCGCGGTCACGGAAATGCGCCTCTTTGATCGCTTCTTCCAACGTCATCGGACGAAGTGCAACCGAGTCCTTGGCATGCACCAGATGCACTTCGGTAGTCCGCGCCACCGACGGAAATTTATGCACGAGCACGGAAACGGTAGCACTCTCCGCCAGTCCAAGCGCCGCCTCTATATTTTCTTCTAATGACTGGCCATCAAACTTCTTCACCGCCTTGCGCTTCTTACTCAGCCACTTTGTTTTATATTTGAGCGTCTGCTTGTGCAGGTGGTCGAGAGCTTCACTGACGGCCGACGCCATGTCGGTGGTTTGGGCCAGCCCAACGATTGGGCCGTTGGGGGGATTGATCGTGATTTCGGCTTTATGCCGGCGTTTTTCGACGGCCAGAACCACCTTGGTCTCGAATCGGTCGCCTAGAATTTTGCGGATCTTGTTGAGGCCGGTTTCAACTTCCTTGCGGATGGTGGGAGTAATTACGTATTTCCGTGCGGTATATTCCACGTTCATTAAGCAGCCTCCAGAATCTCTCAGTCCCGGGAAAAAAGGTCAGAGGTGAGAGGTCAGATTGCAGAGGTGAATACCCCCACGCTCGCAGCTGGTGGGGGTATTCACCTCTGCAATCTGACCTCTCACCTCTGCAATTATTTCTTAACTCTTCTTTGATGCGTGCTCGGAATCTTCATATCTTCCCGATATTTCGCGACCGTTCGCCGCGTGACCTGGATGCCCTGCGATTGCAGAATGCGGGTGATTTGTTCGTCGGTCAACGGCCGGCTTGGATCTTCTTCTTCGATCAGCTTCTTTACGCGGCGTTTCAGAATCAGGAGCGAAGTGCCGCCGCCTTCGGGCCCTTGCACGCTCTCCGAGAAGAAATAGCGTAATTCGAATACGCCCTGCGGAGTGTGGACATACTTATTGGCGACCGCGCGGCTGACGGTGGAAGGATGCACCCCGATCTCTTCCGCCACTTCTTTGATCATCATCGGCTTCAGCTGATCGATTCCCCGTTCGAGAAAATCCTCCTGGCGCGCCACGATCGAATAGCAAACCTTGGTGATCGTCTGCTTGCGCTGTTCGATGTTCTTAATCAGCTGGATGGCGGACTTGTAGCGATCTTTCACGTAATTCCGTGTGTCGCGGTCATTGCCTTCGCGGGTCAGCAGGCGCTTGTAGGCGGGATTCAGGCGCAACTGCGGCATGTCTTCGTCATTCATGATCACCAGCCACTCGTCGCCATGTTTCACGAAAGCGACATCGGGCTCAATCAGCCGGGCTGGAACTTTGTTGTAGCGCAAGCCAGGCCGGGGATCCAGCGTGCGTACATACTCGAGCCCCGCCTGCACCGCTTCAACTGGACGCCCGATGGCACGCGCAATTTCCTTGAACTGCTTCAGCGTGATCGCTCGCAAATGCTGATCGACAATGGCCATCGCGTCTCTCACAACTTGCTCCGACAGAGCACTGCCATTTCTGTGCAACTGCAGTTGTTCCAGATGGTAGCGCAGCTGATAGAGGAGACATTCGCGCAAGTCGCGACAAGCGATGCCTTGCGGATCGAACTGGCGCACAACTTCCAGTGCTTCGTGCAGATCGGCGCGGGTGAAGTTTACGGACGCAATCCGGGCTGGCGCTGTCGCTGCTCCGGTTCCCGCTGCCGCCGTTCCCGTGGTGTTGCTCCCGGGGCTCGCCGCGCGGGGTAGCGGAACCTCGGCTTCCATCTCTGGACTAACCCCTGGCTCGGCAAAAGACTGGGTTCCGGCACCTTCCGGTGTCAACTCCGCTGTCAACTCCGCGAGGCCGGGGTCCTCTGTAGTGAGGTCCTCGGCCGCAAGAACGGAAGT
>DATFVD010000180.1:0-5559 GCA_035260505.1 Terriglobales bacterium | reverse complement strand
GCACCGAGGCACTCTGCCCTCGTCCGCGTCACTCACTGGATCACCACTATCTGTTTTTTTGCCCTGCTCCTCACCGGCATTGAAATTGTGATCTCTCACCCCCGCTTCTACTGGGGCGAAACCGGCACGGTCTTGACGGCTCCGTTGTTCCAACTGCCGATTCCTTCCTCAAGAACAACGGTCCCGACCGGTTACGGCTACGTGCTGCCCGACCAGAACGGCTGGAGCCGCGCGCTGCACTTCGAAGCTGCCTGGATTGCGGTGCTTACAGGCTTGCTGTATGTAGTCTCCGGTCTGCTCACAGGGCATTTCCGGAAAAACTTGCTCCCCAGCAACGCCGACCTTTCGTGGCGCGCGCTCTTGACCTCCTTCACAAAACCCCTGCGCTTTGAGCGGCCGAGTGAGGCAGAGGCCTCTTCCTACAACGTGCTCCAGCGCCTCACGTACCTCTTCGTGATCGTCATTCTGTTCCCCTTGGTCATCTGGAGTGGCTTGGCGATGTCCCTCGCCTTTGCCTCCGCTTTCCCCTGGTCCGTTACTCTGCTCGGTGGCCGCCAGTCCGCTCGCACAATTCACTTCTTTGTCTCTCTGGCCCTTGTGCTGTTCCTGTTCGTCCATGTCGCGATGGTTTGCCTTGCGGGTTTCTGGAACCGCACAGGAGCGATGATTACCGGCCGCACCGCTGCACGCAAGGAGCGCGCATGATCGACCTTTCGCGCCGAAAACTGATCTTAACTGGGCTCGCGGCCACGGCGGGTGCATCGGGGTTAGCAGTGGCGGCGCACCTTGCACAGAAGTATGGTTTGGTTCCTCCCGATCATGGCGGAATCTACGGCCTGGGTGAAACGCTAACCTACGCGTCACAGCGGCTGCTGACGCGGCATTCCTTGGCGCGCGAATTCCCGCGCAGCCGGATTTCCCCGCGCCCATTCCCGAACGAACTCGGGCCCCTCACGGAAGGGTTTAAGCGCCTTCAGGCCGGACGTTTTGCGGACTGGCGGCTCTCCGTCGATGGCTTGGTCGCTGAACCTGCGTCGTTCTCCATGGCTGACCTGAAGAGCTATCCGTCTCGCAGCCACATCACCGAACTCGCGTGTGAAGAGGGTTGGTCATACATAGCCGAGTGGATCGGCGTTCCTCTCTCGCACGTGTTGAACCTTGTGGGAGTTCACCCGCAGGCTAAATACGTTGTGTACACTTCAATGGAACCCGATACCTGGGACAGCATCGATATGGCCGATGCTCTGCATCCTCAGACTTTTCTCTGCTACGGCTTGAACGGCAATGAGCTTCCAGTGGTTCACGGTGGTCCGCTTCGCATGCGGCTCCCCCGGCAAGTGGGCTACAAGAACATCAAGTTCATCAATCGCCTGACGGTCACAGAGAGTTTGAAAGGGTTTGGCAAAGGCCTCGGCTCTGCGGCTCGAGAAGCCGGCTACGCCTGGTACGCCGGCATCTGACTCGCCCTGGACTGTCGAGGTTCGACAAGACTTAGATCGTCGGCAATCCGGAAGTTGCGTGCTGGAACGGCTAATTGCATTGCCGGGTTAGAGGGTAAAAGCCAGTGCTGACACCGATCCGTTGGGTCGGCGGCGGGAAAGATTTATTGGCCGGTTTGTTTGCCGTGTTCGTAGTGGCCTCGGAAAATCGCGCGATCGATGTCCGGCCAGAACTCTTTGAGGACGTTGAAAAGGCCGTCGAGGCCGATCTGGGTGAGCCATTTCTGTCCGGTCTTGGTCCAGGTGCGTTCCGGTCCGGGGTAATAAAGATTGGAGATCCCCGCTCCTGCCCCGTTGCCAATAATTTCAGAGAAATTGAAAGTGCGGCCTCCCGAATCGGGTCTGGTAACCAGAAGCCGGCTTACGGCATAGCCCGTGCGCTTGAAAAAACCGCCGTGTCCGAGCGTGTAGTATCGCGGGTCTTCATGGGTCACGGAAGGGACGATGGCTTCCGTCAGAAAGTTTCCGACGGCTTGATCGGCGAACGAGTGCCAATAGTAGCGGCCATACCCCGCAGCGCCTTGACGGAATTGGGGAGTAGAATTTTTTGCCTGGGCGGTACCGGCGAGCGCTCCCGCGACAATAAATGAGGAATAATCAAAGCTGTCCTGTGTGGCGAGCCAAAACTTATCCTTTACCGTTAACGGAGGCAACTGCGTGTTGGCGCTGACACTGCGATAATTCGGAATGATCCAAAGGATGCGCTTGTGTTGTTTAGCCTGCGGATCGTCCTGTGGAGGGGCGGGAGGTGCCGGAGTGACCTCAGCGTGGTCTGGCGGCTGCTGTTCTTGTTGCGTCTGAGCAAACGCCGGCTTCGGGGCGTAAATCAGGGCAGCACCGATTAGCAGCGAGTGGACGACACACCTCAACGTCTTTGCCGTTCCGACCATTAACATAATTTCTCACACTCCCCTCAAGCTCAGATGCAAGTGACACTGGAAGAGAGGCCACACATGTGATTCCAGGGGAACGAGATAGGATAGCCGAGGAAGCTACTTCCCGATACTTCTCGACACCGAACCTGTAAGACTTTCGCTATGCGGTTATGCATGCCACCGATCAGTTGGGGCTGGTGTCGGTGCGCTTTTTCAGGATGGGGCGGTCGTTGCCTGCAGGAGCTTGAGGCGTGGCTGGGACTGCACCGGTGCCAGGAGTAGCGGCGGAGATGGTGCCTTCGACGTAAGCCTTCTTCAGGCACTGCTCGGCGACTTGTTGGGCGCCACCGGTGTCGTCGTTGGTTTGCTTGGCTTTGCTGTACTCATTGACGGCGCGAGCGCGCTGGCCGAGCAGATCGAAGATTTTGCCGAGATAGATGTGGCTCCACACTTCGGTCCACTTCTCAGAGGGCTCAGGAACGGTCTGGCCGGCGTCGCGGAAAGCGTTGGCGGCGGCCTGGTAATTCTTTTGATAGAAAAAGGCTTCGCCCATGCGGAAGTTGGCGAGCGGGCGATTGGGCTGAATGGAAAGCGCGCGCTGATATTGGCCGATGGCGTCGTAGTAGCGACCCTGCTCGGCAAGCTCTTCGCCGCGAGCAATGGCGGCGCGGGTGCGCAACGTGGAGCTGCCCTTTAAGATCACGTTGCTGGGATCGACCTTGATGCCGCCTGGCTTCGGACGGCCGAAGGTTTCGACGGTGAATTCGGAATCCGTGCCGACGGCGTCGACGGTTTTAGTTTCAGGATTACCTTCGGTATCGATGCGCAGGTCGACGGGCATGTGGAAAGTGTCGAGGGGCTGCTTGATCTTGCCTACCACGCGAAAACCCTGATGCGTGCGATAGACCACATATTCGATGGTGAAGTCCGGAACGCCGGTGGAATTGAGCCACTGCGCGAAAAAGCTGTGCAGGTCGGGGGGCGGCTGGCCAGCTTTAGCAGAAGATTGCGCGTGCTGTTCCGCGAGGGCTTCGAAATTTTCGTTGGTGGCGCTACCCTCGGCGTACTTGATGTAGAAATCGTGGAGCAGGGACTTGAAGGCGACATCGCCCATCTGCGCGCGGACCATGTGGAAGATCATGGCGCCTTTGTTCATTACGACGGAGCGGTAGTCCGCAGAGTACGGTGAGAGGCGGGCGGCTTGGGCGATCGGCGCGGCTTCTTCGTACATTAGCGCGCCGACGGCGAATTCGTCGACGGCTTTCAGGCCGGCTTCCTTGCCGGCATTTTGCTCGGCGTACAGAGCTTCGGAATAGCGCGCTAGGCCATCGCTGATCCAGACGTCGCCGCGCGTGGCGGGCAGCACCGCGTTACCCCACCATTGCGAAGCGACCAGGCGCGCGATGGTGCGGTCGGAGGCTCGGGGATCCCAGATGCGTTTGCTGAGGAGCAGCAAGCCTGGCGCAGCAAAATCGCGCAGGGTGCCATCAGGAAGCTGGGCGACGGTGAACTCCGGACGTGGCAAGGGGCCGAACATATCGGAGAACGCCACAGTGGCGCGCGCCACGCTGTCGGCGAACTTCTGGGCGTCGCCGCTGGCTTCGCGGGGAGCGTACACGTTGACGGTGATGCCCTCGGCTTGCTTGGGATTGAGCTGTAGATTGCCGGCGACGAACGTGCCATGCGGGGCAGGCGTATCGCACTGGAAGGTGTAGACGAGGCGATTGCCTTCGACGGTGTTCTTGCCGGGGGTCGGCGTGGGAGCGGCGGCTTTACCGGTGCCGGTTACCGCGAAAGCTTCGGGGACGTTGATGCGGAAGGTGGCGGTGTAGCGATTTGAAGGATAGTTGGTGAGCGGGAACCAACGCGCAGGTAGAAGCAGGAAAGCGCCGTCGCGAGTGATGGCCGCGGCGCGCACGCCGGGGACGGGACTATTCTCTTCGTTGGCGAGGGGGCCGGAGTACATGAAGGTGAGAGAAACTTTGGCGCCTGGCGCCACGGGAGAAGGCAGGTTGACGATTACCGTTAGCGGATTCTGATTATCGCGTTCAAAGCCGAGGGTCTTGCCTTCCGCGGACTTCACGTCCGACACGTTGAGATTTTGATGCAGCTCGACGCGGACGGCGCTGGTGACTTCCAGGGCTTTGAACTCGACTTTGGCAACGGCGGAGAGGGACTGCGTGATTGGATCGAGCGTGGCGGAGACGTCGTAATGGTCGGCGAGGAGGGCGGGCGGACGCGGGGCCTGGGCCTTGACGGGCACGGCGTAGCAAATTGGCAGAAGAACTGCCAGCAGGGAAATGGATTTCATTTTTTTACTGCGGGACATCGGACCCCTTTCGTTTCTGACGCTGCCGGTAGATTTTCCACAGGCGATCGGTTGAGATCCTTCGGTCCGGCAATAGGCGGAGGGCCAAAGGATGACACTCGATTTTGGACCGGCTCCTTCGGTTCAGCAAGACGATATGGTTAGCAGGGCTTCAGCGGCTAAAGCCGACTGAGACGCGCCCGGTTACGTAGGCAGGCTAAAGCACAGCCTACCACTTTGAGTTCCGAAGAGCCCTGACGGATGCAAGGGTGCTGGTGCCTTATATAGGATAGCAGAGACCTCACTTGGCGTTGCCACGCGGGATGCTGACTTGGGGATGCTCGGTGCCGAGCAGCCGGAGGATGGCGTCGGCAGCGCGCTCGACTGCGCCGGGGGGCCCGAGACGCTGGCGGACTTCGGCGAGGTCGTGGCGGAGAGAGGCGCGGGCGCTTTGGTTGTTCAATAAACGAAGGACTTCGGCGCCTACCCGGGCAGGCATGAAATCGTCTTGGATGAGCTCGGGTACGGCGCGCTTGCCGGCGATTAGATTGACCATGCTGAAAAAGGGTGTACGCACGAGGGGCTTGGCCAATAGGGCTGTGAGCGGCGTGACGCGGTAGACGACGACCATGGGGACATCGAGAAGGGCGGCTTCGATGGTGGCGGTGCCACTGGAGACGATGGCGGCGTCGGCAGCGGCGAGGGCGTTGTAGGTTTGGCCGAGAACAACGCGAACGGGAATTTCCGGGGGCCAGCCCTCTCGCAAAGAGGCGACATTGCTTCCCGGGGCGGCGGCGAGGACGAATTGCGCTGGCGATTCACGATGGATTATCAGGCAAGCCTCGCGCAGAACCGGGAGATGCTGGCGCAATTCCGC
>DATFVD010000179.1:0-9063 GCA_035260505.1 Terriglobales bacterium | reverse complement strand
CCGTTGATCTTGCGGCGGAGCGCCGGTGGCAGCGGATGGTTCTCGTGCAGCATGACCGTGATCTCGCGGTCTTCGGGACTGAGCACAACCTGAATGTGCAGCCGGATCAGCGTGCGCAGACGCTCTTCGCTTCCTTCAATGCTGGTTCCCTCGATGCGGCGCACCACATTGATGACCCGTTCCTCGGTGATCTCCATGGCATGCGACATGATGTGAAACAGGATTTCGTCTTTCGACTGGAAGTGGTGATAGAGGCCGCCCTTGGAGAGCTTGAGCGCGGCGGCCACATCGTTCATGGAAGTCGCATCGTATCCCTGCTGTTGAAAAAGGCGCGCGGCGGCACGCAGGATTTCCTGACGTGGTTCCTGCCTGGGTTCTTGGCGATGATCGACAGCAGCTTCGCGAAGCATCCAAAGATGGTATCGCGGAATGGGGCTTGAGGTCATTGGAATCATTGAATCATTGAATCATTGAATCATTAGGTCAATGACTCGATGTTTCAATGATTCAATTATTCCGTTCTCCAACGGAACCGCATCACCGCCACCACGCCGAACAACAGCGTGAAGAGCAGCAACACACCGATGGGCGCAAGCGCCGAAGAGAATCCCAAGCCGCGCCAGATCATACCGTCCAACCCATCCATCGCCCACCGGGTCGGAACGACCACGGTCAATCTCCGCAGCCAGGCCGGAAAGACAAAAGTAGGCACCCACGCCCCGCCAAGCATCACCATAATGAGCGTCGCCATGATGGAGTAGCCGCGTGTGGCTTCGACCGTCTCACCGAGCGCGGCGACCATGAGGCCGAAGGCGGCGGTCATCAACGAAAATGCCGCGCAGACTCCCACAAAGCCCGCGAAGCTGCCGCGGATGTGGACGCCAAACACAACCCGGGCGAAGCCGAACAGCACCAGCAGAATAAATCCCGCGATTACGGAAGCGCTCACCGTCCTGCTGCCGAGCAGCATGGTTCGGGAGAGAGGCGCGGCGCGAAGGCGCTGCCAGAGCCCGCTCTGCCGCAGCATAAGCAGCGCGATCCCGACATCAAGGCCCATGAAGAGGATGAACTGAACCCCCATCCCTGAGAACGCGTGCGCGTAACCGTTGTACTCGATGTCTTGCCCCGATGTGATCGCTTGCTCTCGCGTCCCATACGGCATCGTCAGACCGCCGGATAACTCACGTTGCCCAGACGCTCCCTCGCGTTCTCGGTGTTCATTTTGGCGTTCGTTCAACGCGTTCACGCTACCCAGCAGATCGCGCAGAGCCTTGCGGTCTTCCGCTGAGATCCGAGGATTGTTCTCTACTTGTGTAAGCGACTCGTTCACCATTTCGCGCCCGGCTTTTCCGGTGAACATCTCTTTGCTTACGGTCTGCATCACTGCGCCGCTCAGGATGCCCCTTACCATGCCGAGTTCCACGTTGTGGGAAGGGTCGTACAGCACACCGAGTTCAGGTTTGTTTTCGCCTGTGAACAGCGCGTGTCCGGCATCCTTGCCGAAATCTTTGGGGATGACGATCGCGACCGTCGCCTTGCCCTTGCGAACCGCCTCGCGCGCCGCGTCCAGCGTGGCCGGCTTTACATCGAGGTTCTTATCGCCGCCGAGTTGGGTGATCAGGCTCCGAGAGATGTTGCTCTCGTCCTGGTCAATCACCAGCACCGGGACTTTGCTCGTCTCCGCCTTGCCGCTTTGCCCGCCGAACAGGAATCCAAAGAACGAGGCCAATACGATGGGCACCAGCAAACCGACGATCACCGCTTTGCGGTCGCTGAAAAACAGTTTCAGATCTTTTCGCACCAGGGCCAGAAATGGAATCATTACGAGTCTCGGAGGCTCCTTCCGGTGAGAGTAAGAAAGACGGTCTCAAGATCCGGTTGCTCGCTCGAGACATGGTGATAGGAATGCCCGTTCTCGGCCAGCCAGCGAAGAACGCCGGGCGCGCCGCGCGAAAGGTCGTGAACTCCGACTCGCAGAGTGCCTTCCTGCAAGTCACAGGACTTCACCATAGGAAGCGCCAACATCTGCTCCGGCCTGAAACCGTCCGCATCATCCAGATCGATGGCAATCACATTGGTGACGGGCAACAGCTTGTGCAGTCCTTGTAAGGTGTCGTTGGCAATCATCTTCCCGTGATCGATGATCACGATGCGGTCGCAGAGGCGCTCGGCCTCTTCCATATAGTGCGTAGTGTAGATGAGGGTTTTGCCGCGCTTCTTCAGGGCCTCGAGGTTATCAAAGATGGCATTGCGGCTTTGCGGATCAACACCGACCGTCGGCTCATCGAGCAAAAGAATTTGTGGATCGTGAAGCAGGGCCGCCGCCAGATTCAAACGCCGCTTCATGCCTCCGCTGAAGGTTTCCACTTTGTCGCCGGCGCGATCGGAGAGTCCCACCAGATTCAGGACGTCGTCGATTGCCTGCTTAGCCTTCGCACCGGCGAGCGAGTAAAGCGCCGCGAAAAAAGTCAAATTGTCGCGGGCGGAGAGCTTGTCATAGAGCGCCATGTCCTGCGGGACGAGTCCGATCTTCAGCTTGACCGGGTCGGTGTCACTCTTAACCTGTTTGCCTTCGATGAGGACCTCGCCGGAATCCGGGCTGAGTAATCCCGCAATCATGGAGACGGTCGTCGTTTTACCGGCTCCGTTCGGCCCGAGCAAGCCGATAGTCTCTCCGCGATCAGCGCGAAAACTGACGCCGGTGACGGCAACCAGCTTTCCGTAATTCTTCGTTAGGTGTTTCACTTCAAGCATGGATATGGCTGAGGAGTGTACCACTATCAGGTTTGGAATTGATCAACGGCACGCGGCTGCGACTCCGGACGTTTTAGTCCAAGAAGTTTCCTTTGTGTACCCTCGTGTGCTTGGCGGTTAATGGTTTCCCCACGACCGAAATAGGGTAGTGGGCTACTTTGAATTTTGATCCTCGCTGTAGCAGGTACAGGTCGAATCGCGCTTGCAATCTTTGAGATGAACTCCGCCCCTCTTTCCCGTCCCGTATTTAAGGACGAGAGCTAAGATGACGATTATTATTAGGGCCGTCATTTACGCCGCTCTTTCCGCCCTCCGCTGTTCGTAGGCTTCCCAGAGGGCTACAAGGTCCTCTACGCTCCAGAGCCGATCCGTGACGCCTGCGGCCATAGCTGGCGACACGCGAAGTGTACGATGAATTTTGAGGAAGTTGTAGGCGAAATAATTGAGTGCCGTAGCCGCCGCGTGATTCTCTAGTTTGCGCGAGAAGCCATTCGAGAGGCGAGTGTAGCGCCGCATCGTAGTGCGAACCGTCCAATTCTGACGCTCCACAAACGAAGTCGAAACGTGCTTTGGGTCTGGGTTTCCGCTCACGTCTTTCGTTGAGCAGCCGATACACTTTGCGGGAGAATAGCGAGTCTCGTTTTCCATCGGAGAACGATAGACCTTGTGAAGCTGTGCGAAATCCACTTCCGAACCGAAGGCATCTTCGATCACATTTACATAGGTGCGTAGAGCGTCTGTAGTGATCTGCACGGTAGTGGGCTACTTTGAATTTTGATCCTCGCTGTAGCAGTCGAAATAGAGCTGGGTTGACACCAGCAGGGCGAAGTCGGTAGCATCTCTTAAACCGACCGATCGGTCGGTTCATTGCTCAACATACGTAAGGAGCTTCCCAGTGGCCACAGTTTTTTATCAGAACGATGCCAATCCTTCAGCGCTGAAGGGAAAAACCATTGCCGTTTTCGGATACGGTTCGCAGGGACACGCGCAGGCGCAGAATCTGCGTGACAGCGGATACGACGTCATCATCGGCCTCGATCCCGAGCGCGGTTCCGCCACGCAAGCGCGCGCGGATGGAATGACCGTGGTCGCTCCCGCCGAAGCCGCCAAACGCGCCGACTGGATACAGATTCTCACGCCCGACGAGACCCAGGCGGAATTCTACGAATCGGCTATCAAGCCGCATCTGCACAAAGGTAAAATTCTCGGCTTCTCGCATGGCTTCTCGATTCACTTCAAGACCATCGAGCCTCCGAAAGATGTGGACGTGGTCATGATCGCGCCGAAGGGCCCCGGCCATTTGGTGCGGCGTGTGTATTCGCAAGGCGGCGGTGTGCCCTCGTTGCTGGCCATCCACCAGGATGCGAGCGGACGCGCCCATGAATTCGCGCTCAGCTACGCGCACGGCATCGGTTCGACCCGCGCCGGTGTTTTGCAGACGACTTTCAAGGAAGAAACCGAAAGCGATTTGTTTGGCGAACAGGCGGTACTCTGCGGCGGATTGACTTCGCTGATGGAGAAAGGTTTCGAGACTCTGGTGGCGGCCGGATACGCTCCTGAGATTGCCTACTTCGAGTGCGTGCACGAGATGAAGTTGATCGTCGATCTGATCTACGAGGGCGGATTGAGCCGTATGCGTTATTCGATTTCGAACACGGCCGAGTACGGAGACCTCACCCGCGGCGAAATGGTGGTCGGAGATACGACGCGCAAGGCGATGAAAGAAGTGCTGGCAAAAATCCAGGACGGCAGCTTCGCCAAAGAATGGATCGCAGAGAATAAGAGCGGCGGCAAGAATTTTGCCAAGCTGCGCGAACGCGAGAAGCAGCATCCGATTGAAAAAGTCGGTGAGCAGTTGCGAGCAATGATGTCTTGGCTGCCGGCAGAGAAAAAGAAAGCAGCTGAGGCAAAGCCGGCAGAGCCGAAGGTAGTCAACGCATAGAAGAAAGTTCTCAGTTCTCTGTTCTCAGAAAAATCTCCGGCTCTCACTGAGAACTGAGAACCGGGAACTGAGAACTAGCACCTGAGACCTTGCCGCCACTCGGCTACACTGTCTGCACTACTCATGGATCTCAAACATCGCAGTCGCAGCATCACGGACGGGCGCGACCAGGCTCCGGCGCGGGCCATGTACAAAGCCATCGGCTTCACCGACGCCGATCTAGCCAAGCCGCTCATTGCCGTCGCCAACACGTGGATCGAAACCATGCCCTGCAACTTCCACCTGCGCCGGCTTTCGGCCAAGGTGAAAGAGGGAATCCGAGCCGCCGGCGGCACGCCCATGGAGTTCAATACCATCGCCATTTCTGACGGCGAGACCATGGGCACCGAAGGGATGAAGGCGTCACTAGTCAGCCGCGAGGTGATTGCGGACTCCATCGAATTAGTCTGCCGCGGACAGCTGTTCGACGCCGCCGTCTGCGTAGTAGGCTGCGACAAGACGACCCCCGCCGCAGCCATGGCGCTGGCGCGCATGAACCTGCCCGGCCTCGTGCTTTATGGAGGCACGATTGCCGCCGGAAGATTTCGCGGCAAAGACGTCACCATTCAGGATGTGTTCGAGGCAGTGGGCGCGAATGCCGCCGGCAAGATGAGCGACGCCGATCTGCTGGCGCTGGAAAACGTAGCGTGCCCTGGAGCAGGCGCCTGTGGCGGCCAGTACACCGCAAACACTATGTCCACGGTCATGGAACTGATCGGCCTTTCGCCCATGGGATTCAACGCCATTCCAGCCATGGACCCGCGCAAGGACGAAGTCGCGTTCCGTTGCGGCGAGGTGGTGATGAATCTTCTGAAGCTGGGAATTCGTCCCAGCGATATTCTGACGCACGCTGCATTTGAGAACGCGATAGCCGGCGTAGCCACCACAGGAGGCTCTACCAATGCTGTGCTCCACCTGCTGGCGATCTCGCGAGAAATGGGACTGCCGCTGGAGATCGACGATTTTCAGCGAGTCAGTGAACGCACGCCCCTACTCGCCGATCTCAAGCCTGCGGGAAAATATGTAGCAGCCGACGTGGACGCTGCGGGCGGCATTCCGGTGATCGCCAAAAGGCTGCTCGACGGCAAGTATGCGAACGGCTCAACGATGACCGTAACTGGAAAGACATTTGCCGAAGAAGCAAACGCAGCGAAGGAGACTCCCGGCCAGATGGTGATCGCTCCATTAAGTAAGCCACTGAAAGCCACAGGCGGCCTGGTGATCCTGAAAGGCAACCTGGCTCCCGGCGGCGGAGTAGTAAAGATGAGCGGCCACGAACGCCAGTCGCACACCGGCCCGGCGCGCGTCTTCGATTCCGAAGAAGCTGCGATGCAAGCTGTGACCAGCAAGCAGATCAAGTCTGGAGATGTAGTGGTCATCCGGTACGAAGGTCCCAAGGGCGGCCCCGGCATGCGCGAAATGCTAAGCGTCACCGCGGCGATTGTAGGCGAGGGTTTAGGCGAAAGCGTAGCGCTGATCACCGACGGCCGCTTCAGCGGAGCAACTCGCGGCCTGATGGTGGGCCACGTAGCGCCAGAAGCGGCGCTGGGCGGTCCGATAGCCGCGATTCGCGAAGGCGACAAGATCACCATCGACACCAAGATTCGAAGGCTGGAACTTGAAATATCCGACGCCGAAATCACGCGCCGCATGGCCGAATGGAAACCTCCCGCCTCCCGTTACAAAACCGGAGTATTCGCTAAGTACGCAGCGCTGGTGAGGTCGGCTTCAGAAGGCGCCATTACAACCCCCTCCCACTAGAGTCAGTCCGGGCAAGAAAGCACCCGCTATAGCGCTGGGAGCTGGTACTTGGCTAGACTTGCTCTCACTTACCAAGGAGAAAGCGAATGTCGAAAGTAATCGTGCGTTTCCTTGCCATCCTGGGCGCTCTCTGGCTGATTGGAATGGTCATCGTGTTGGTGGCTGTGATCGGAGCGAAAGGCAAGGTTCCCTCCAAGACGATTCTCGAAGCCAATTTCGAGCAGACGTTTCTGGAGGACGCCCCGGACACGCCGACGGCGCGGTTGATGTTGACCGAGAAACAGACGCTGCGCGACGTGGTGGATGCCATCGACCGTGGAGCGAGTGACGATCGCGTCGTCGGCATGGTTGCCAAAATCGGCGCGGCTCCGATGGGAATGGCGCAGACTCAGGAGATTCGCGACGCGGTCCAGAGATTTCGCGCTCACAAGAAATTTACCGTCGCCTACGCGGAGACTTTCGGTGAGTTTGGTCCGGGCAATGGCGCTTATTATCTGGCGACGGCGTTTGATCAGATCTATCTGCAGCCGTCGGGCGATGTCGGACTGACGGGCATCATCATGGAGTCGCCATTCATCAAGGGAACGCTCTCCAAGCTGGGCGTGACCTTTCATGGCGATCACCGCTACGAATATAAGAACGCGCTCAACTTTTTCACCGAGACCAAGTACACAGGACCGCACAAAGAAGCGATGAACGCGATCATGACGTCATGGTTCAACCAGATGAAGGACGGCATCTGCCAGGCGCGACAGATTGCACCGGAGAAATTCCAGTCGATCGTGGACGCGGGACCTTATCTGGGCAAAGAAGCCGTCGCAGCGAAACTGGTGGACGCGGTTGCTTATCGCGATGAGGTCTACGGCAAGGTGAAAACACAGGCTGGCGATGGAGCGGAGCTCCTCTACCTGGAGAAATATCTGCATCGCGCCGGGCGTCCGCACGACCATGGCAAGACGGTCGCGTTGGTGTTCGGTGTCGGCGGCGTCACTCGTGGCAAGAGCAATTACGATCCCGTGCAAGGCAGCCAGAATATGGGCTCAGATACAGTGGCGGGCGCGATTAGAGCGGCTGCGGAAGATAAGGACGTAAAGGCGATCTTATTTCGGGTTGATAGCCCGGGCGGTTCGTATGTCGCCTCCGATACCATCTGGCGCGAAGTGGTGCGGGCGCGCCAGGCGGGCAAGCCGGTGATCGTGTCGATGGGAAATCTGGCAGGTTCCGGCGGATACTTTGTAGCGATGGCGGCGGACAAAATAGTTGCTGAGCCGGGAACCATCACGGCGTCGATCGGTGTGCTGGGCGGAAAAATGCTGACCAGCGGGCTTTGGGACAAGGTCGGACTGTCGTGGGACGAGGTGCATCAGGGCAGCAATGCCACTATGTTCACCGGAACGCACGATTACACGCCGGCCGAATGGGGACGATTCCAGGCGTGGCTTGATCGCGTATATGTGGATTTCACCGGCAAGGTCGCCGATGGCCGCAAGCTTCCGAAAGAAAAGGTACTGGAGATTGCAAAGGGCCGGATCTGGTCGGGCCAGGACGCAAAGAACCTCGGATTAGTGGATGAGCTCGGCGGCTACGAGACGGCCCTGAAGCTGGCGAAGAAAGCGGCCGGAGTTCCCGAAGGAGATGACGTCAAGATCGTGGTCTATCCGCGGCCGAAAACTTTTCTTCAAAGTGTAATCGAGCGCCGGGGGCCGGATAACAGCGATAGGGAAGCCGTCGGGCAAACGCTGGCGCGGATTCTACAAGTGGTGCAGCCAGTCGCGCGCCAGTTGGATGCGGCTGGGATCAAGGCCAAGGGCGCGGATCAGGATGATGTGCTGCGGATGAGTGCAGTACCGAGTAGCCAATAGCAGTTCCCGGTTCTCAATTCTCAGAAAAATCCTTTTGGCGCTTACTGAGAACTGAGAACCGGGAACTGAGAACTGAGAACTACAAACCCAGCTTCTTCACTTCTTCGTTGTAGTACTTGCGATAGAGGATCGACCACTCCTCGGAGCCCTCAATAATGGTGCGACGCTGGCTTTCGATCTTCTGGCGGGCTGCCTGGTCGATGCGGGCTTCCTGCATGAGGAGCTCTTCGAGAATCTTGCGGACTTCGAGGCGGATAGTATTGCGGTCCTCGATGAACTCGACTTCATCCAGGTCGGCGACGGCGTCGGTGACGACGTGAGCGAGTTTGTTGACTTTGTCGCGGCTCAGTCGCACGGCAGGGGCGTCCTCAAAGTCGTTTTCAAAGAATAGCCTTGTATTTTTTTGCCAGCTCGGTCTTCACTTTGCGAAACATTTCCTGGTAATTGGCGCCGCTCTTTTGCATTTCGTCGGAATAGGCTTCGAGAATGACGCGGACCTCATCGTTGATGCGGTCCTCAAGCGCCAGTTCTTCGAGCAAAGCGGCGTGTACCTTTTCGTTAAGCGCAGGCATCGCCTTGGTCTCGATGAGACCGCTCGCCACCAGTTTTTTGGAGACTTCGCGGGCCAGATAGCCCACATATTCTTTGGAAAAAAGCATGATTGACGCGTTGTTTTTTGTGAACAGAAAGTCTAACACAAGCGGA
>DATFVD010000178.1:0-36388 GCA_035260505.1 Terriglobales bacterium | reverse complement strand
CCGACCAAATCGAGTTGCGCTTCCGGATATTCTTTCTTTACTAGAGCGAATGCGCGAACGACGACATCGACGCTGTAGTAAGTGGAGAAGCCGCGAGTGCAAATCAAATGCGGGCGCAACGGAACACGCTCGCGATAGCGGAACTGCGAGAGGTCAACGATATTAGGCACGGCAGAGGCCGACAATCCGAATTCGCGGAAGACATCGACCAGGAAACCGGAAGGAACGACAAGTTTGTCGGCTCGGGAAAGAACAAACGTGGCTGAGCGAAAACGCCGGAGATGGTCGCGCGCTTCGCCGCTATGATAGTTGATGAGGGTCTTGCTGCCGCGCCTCTTCATCTTCATCTTTGCGAATAGGGCCGCGGGTGCGGGGGCGAGCAGGAAGGACCAATACGACGCGGAAAAGATGTGCGCAACGTCCACATTTTCGAGGCCGCGCCAGAGGTGCCAGAAGTAGATTGGCTCGCGCAGAATTGTGCGCAGGCCGGGAATCCTCTCCGCCCACGCGAGGACGCGCGGAACCGGCGGATCGACGGCCAGGAAGCTGATATCGATGTCCGGATCATTCTGCCAATGCCGCACGAGCAAGTCGGCCTGAACGGACTGTCCGCCAACATACCGCAGGCTGGGCGCGACGATGCAGACTCGCAGGCGCGAGGCCGGACTCTTCTGGACAGGTTCGCTCATGTGGCAGAATTCCTTCGGAGTTTTTTCTGGAGAAGTCTGACATAGAGTTCCACGTAGCGCTGGCGCACGCGATCGAGGCTGAAATTATCCTGTGCGAAGTGCCGCGCGTTGCGGCCCAATTGCTGGCGCAGATCGGGGTCAACTACAAGGTTCTCTACGGCATCGGCAAAACTGGTTTCATTGCCGCCCGGAATCAGAGCCCCCCGTTGATCGCTAAGCAGTTCCGAATTGCCGCCGACGCCATAGGCGACCACGGGCAATCCTGCAGCCATAGCTTCCAGCACGACGTTTGACAGACTTTCCGAATCAGAAGTGAGAACGGCGACGTCGAGCGAAGCGAGGACAGCGGGCATATCCTGGCGATCGCCAAGAAAGATCGCAGCGGCGCCGAGGCCAAGACTCGCCGCTTCCCGCTCCAATTCTTGCCGCAGCGGACCGTCGCCGACGAGAAGAAACTCGACTTCCGGCATATGGTTGTGGATCCGGGCAGCGACGCGCAGGAATCCGGAGTGATTCTTGTAACGATGATTCATGCGCGCGACCATGCCGACTCGGACGACACCCGGACGTTTAGGCAGAGACGCAGGCGCGGCGGTGAACGCCGCGGCCGGAAGGGCGTTTCCGATGACTGCGATCTTATTCGTCGAGAGGCCAGCACCGATCAGGCGACCAGCCGCGGCTTGCGAATTGCAGACGACAGCATCGCACCAACGAAAAGCCGCCATCTGAGCCCGGAATTGCCCAGGTGTCATCAGATCTCCGAGCTGGCGATGGCTACCGATGACTACCGGCACGCGGGCAATTCTTGCGGCGGGAATGAGCGTGAGATTGGTATAGAAATCGAAGGAGTGTGCGACTCGCACCTTATGATCGCGAAGATGCCGGCTGAGGTTGAGGCGAGTCCGCAGCGACCGCCATCCATAGAGACTGCCGCCCAGTGGAAACGGTTGAGCATCGGCGAAGTTGGCAGCCAGCGGGCCGCGCCGGCTGACGCAGCCGAGATGAGTTTCGAATTGCGGCGACGCAAGATTCCGCGCAAGGACGGTGAACTGGCGCTCGGATCCTCCCGTTTCAAAAGTATTGATCATGAGAAACAGGCTGATCGCCGAATCAGCAAGATCAGGACGACCGGAAAGATCAGCCGGAGGTCTTGAGGTCAGGCTCGCCGGTTCTGTGGGGCGCACCCGATCATCCTCCAACCGGAGCGGAGGCCAGCGCGGCGGCGGAATTGGGTGTCTGGCGGCGAGAGTCGGCGACCACGGGCAACGAGAACAATCCGGCCGGCTTGATGTATTTTTCGAGGAAGTTACGATGCCAGAGCTCGAACATCAGCAACCGCCATAAGCGCCCAGTATGGGTGCGGCCGCGGTAGAGGTGGTCGTCCATTAACCTCCGAACACCGTCTGCTACAAAGTACCCGCGATCTAGGGTTCGAGGTTCGAGCAGGATCATCAACATGTCTTTGAGCTCGTTGCGCAGCCAGTGGTCGAGTGGAAGGGTGAAGCCCTGCTTCTGCCGGTAGAGCACTTCGCGAGGCACGCCCACGCGCTCCGCCAGTTTTCTGAGGAGGTACTTTTGGTCCTTGCCGCGCATTTTCCACTTGGGCGGGAGGCCGGTGACCCATTCGACGAAAACATGGTCGAGGATCGGGACGCGAACCTCGAGCGAATTCAACATGCTCATGCGGTCAACCTTGGTGAGGATGTCGCCGACCATATAGGTTTTGGTGTCGACGTAGAGGAGCTGGTCAACGGGATCTTTAGCGGGCGATTGGACGAAGTAGCGGCGCAGAACATTGGCGGGATCATCGCTTTGGTGCAGAATCTCGCGAAAATCAGGCGAGAGGAGCGGAGTATCGCGCTCGAAAGTGGGCAGGAAAGAGAGATGGTCGATGTAGCGTTCCTGCCACGGCAGCGAAACGTTGTAGCTGAAGCTGCGGCCCCGCATCCTGTTGGGCAAACGCGGGAAGATCTGGTCGCGGAAAAACTTTCGGGCCCATCCCGGAATATGTTCGAAGATCTGGCGGCCGGCGTGAATGCGGTAACGATCATACCCGCCAAAGATTTCATCGCCGCCATCACCGGAGAGTGCCACCGTGACATGCTGGCGAGCCATCTGCGACACGTAGTAAGTGGGCAACATGGAGGAGTCGCCGAAAGGCTCTTCCAGCGAACTTGTCAGATGCTCGACGGTCTGGACGACCTCGGGCTCCAGGATCATCTCGTGATGATCGGTGCCGAACTTCTCGGCGACCACGCGAGCGTAAGCCGCTTCGTTGAAGTCATCTTTCTTGAAACCAATGGAGAAAGTCTTGACCGGGCCGGAACTGGCCCGCGCCATCAAGGCAACGATCGTGGAGGAGTCGGTTCCGCCGCTGAGAAAGGCGCCCAGAGGAACATCGGAGATCAAGCGGATTTTGGTCGCCTCAAACAGCCGCCGCTCTAATTCTTCCAGACATTCTTCTTCGCTCGCGGGTGGGTGCGTATCGTATTCCGGAAGGTCCCAGTACTGACGGATGCGAATCTCGCCGTCCTGAAACTCGAGCAGGTGCCCGGGAGAAAGCTTGTGAATTCCGGTGAATGCTGTAATGGGATCGGGCACGTATCCGTAGTAAAGATATTCGAGCAGGCCCTGCGAGTTGACTTCGGCGAGTTCCGGGGCAACGGCTAGGATTGATTTGATTTCAGAAGCGAAGTAGAGATTTCCCTTGTGCAGCGCATAGTGAAGCGGCTTCTTGCCCAGTCGGTCGCGCGCGAGAGTCAATTTGCGTTGGGTCTTATCGTAAATAGCGAGAGCGAACATGCCACGAAGCTTCTTGACGCAATCGGCGCCCATATCTTCGTAGAGATGAATAATGACTTCGGTGTCGGAGTGAGTGCGGAAGCGATGGCCGCGGCTTTCGAGTTCAGGCCGAAGGTCGGGAAAGTTGTAAATCTCGCCGTTAAAAACGATCCAGGAGCTGCGGTCTTCATTAAAGACTGGCTGATGGCCTCCGGAGAGGTCGATGATGCTGAGTCGGCGCATGCCCAGACCGGCGCCTTCGGCGACATGGATTCCCTCGTCGTCGGGGCCGCGGTACACGATCTGCTCGCACATATGGTGCACGAGGGCTTCGGTAATGTTGCTCTCGCGAGTTGCGCCCACCACTCCAGCGATTCCACACATGGTCTTGGCTAATCCTTTCGAGCTCGATCCTTTCGAGGTTGACCCTCGACGTTATCCTTTCGAGGCCACCGGAATTGAACTGGATTTCTCCGCCGGCAATGGCACATCCGCAAAGCGTTTGAAGCGATAGTCGCGGTAGTCGCTGGGATTACCCTCGCGACCGTCGCACGCAGCAAGCAAGATGTTGGTCATCTCGCGCGCTACAACAAAATGCACCGTTTCCTTCCGGTCGGCCGCACCACCGGCTAGCGCAGCAAGAAAGCTGCGAAAGCCATCGCCTATCACGGAATCCTTTTGGGTCGGGTCCATGCTATGGCAATGCAGTTTGATGAACAGCCAGTCTGGTCGTCCGAGCACGCGGACCTGGGCCTGCTTCCAGAGGGCGAGCCGGCGCATGGTTGCGGGTTTGGACCCGGTGATGGCGCCGTTGTCGAGAGCCGGACGGGCAGAAAGTAAGGTGCGATGGAGGTCGGTTACGAGCGGGCCCTGCACCATCAGCGGAAACGTCCTGGGCGCGCGCCCTGCAACCAAGTCATACCCCTTGCGGTGCGGCGCCGCCTGATCGAGCGGAAGAGCGCATTCGTAAACGGAATTAATTTTTTCGATCTGTGCCGGATCCCAGAAGGCGCTCGGCATGGTCAAGTCGGCGTAGCAGCCGGTCTCGGCCAGAATCTGCATTTCTGAATCGACGCCGCAGAAGCGCCCAGCGGCGGAGTTGGCCAGCGCGAAATTTCCGTGCACAAAAGCATACCCGGGACGCGTGGAACCTTCCTCCAGCGCCAGGCAACGATGGCGAAAGGCCAGCCGGTCGCGGAATTCAGTAAGCAAGTGACGAGTGTTTTCGGCGGTGTCGGGATGCGTAACACCGTGGTGCAGATGGACCTCGACTTCTCCCCAGCCGTTGTGGCAGTGATCGGCGAGCATATCGAGTAAGCCCTCGTCATATTGCTCGGCAGGATAGAAGTAAGTGTGGTTCAACGGGCGGCCGTCGTGGTCGCGCCAGAGGTCGACGACTTTGGGATACTCGCGAATCCAGGATTCCAGCCGGCGCTCCTGCTCAGCGCGAGGGGCGCGCTTCTGGCCGTCTTCGGGATCGATAGCAGGTTCGAAATGATCGGCCAGGGCAAGGATCAGGTGCACCGGGCCCAGGACAGGTGAATTTAGCGCGCGCCGGGTTGCTGACGCCAGGACCTTTCTTGCGTAGACGATTTGGTTTGTGAGACGCATGTTGAAAATCTGAGCTTCGCTTGCTTTGGTTCCGGGTGGACCGGGCGACCGGCGAGCACGCCCGTCGCCTCCGACTCGTCACCTTCTCGCTGGCTTACGGCCACGCACGGCGATGGACATCTCGCCTACACGCATGTCTTCCATACCCATCGCTTCATACCATTTGAACACCTGCTCGTAGGTGTGCTTGGACTGATATTTTGGAGAATACCAGTCGAAGGTATCGAGCATCCGAAGTTCTGGATCGTTCTGGCGGTTCACCGGAAACACGTGATGAACAAAACCCGCGAGTGGGGGGCCTATAAGAGGTAGGCGCCTCAAGCCCTGTTGCAGGTTATAAAAGAACGGGACCGCAACTTTCAGAATGCGGTGCAGGGTTTCCGGCTTCATCTTGTGAGTATAGCGGCGCCAGAAATCACTGAAGCGATACCACTTGTTGTATCCGCTATACAGCCAGACCACGAGCAGACCGCCGGGTTTCAGATATTTATCCAGCGCTTTGACGGCGGCTTCGCAATCTGGAGTGTGGTGGAGCACACCAATGCTATAGATGACGTCAAAGCTCTCGGGGGCGAAAGGCAGGGCGAAGACGTCGGCCTGGAAAGCGACAAAGTCCCTGCTGGCTAGATTCTTCGCGGCAACTTCAGCGGCGGCGCTCAAGTCAACACCCACAACGCGTGCACCGAAGCGAGTAGCGACTTCGGCAAAGCGTCCCATGCCGCACCCGACGTCGAGGACGAGTTTACCTTTGAGATCTTCGGGACGAAGAGCGGTCTTCATGAGGAAATGGTGTTCGGACTCGCGGAGCTCGTCATGATCGAGCTGCGTCTTCTGATAACGGTGCCACTGAAAACCGAAACTGGCGGCGTAGTGTTGGGCGTCTACAAAGCGTGCTATACCCTGCAGGTTGGGATACACGCGCTTGCAGGCCGGGCAGACAAAACCTGCGGCCTGATCGTTTTCAAGTTTCGAGCCGCAACTGAGGCAACGCAAGATCGCTTGCAAGTCAGCGGACAGGGGAGACTGCACCGGTTGTTCCGTGATCGGCATAAACCTCCAGGAAGTGACGCGGCTTTTTCGATGGCAGGGGCGCCGAGCCGGGTCCTTGTTCATTTTCTTTAATTGTCTGCAACAACGTTGCCGTAAATGCCACCGCAAAATAGGGGAAGAACTGATATGCCTCTGGGGCAAAGCAGGCACCCACTACGAAGCCGACCAGCGAACTCTGCAATGCTCCGACGAACAAAACGATGTCGGGATCGAGATTCTTCGTTTGTCTGATCACTTTCAGATTCTTAAAGCCACGGTAGAAAAACATGAGATAGATAACCAGCACGGCAATGCCGCCTTCGGCGCAGACCTGAAGGTAGGTCATGTGCACGTCGTGCCAGATAAGTGAGTAGGTGGGGAAGTTGCGAAGGCCAACGCCGAAGATGGGATAGCGTTCGATGGCATCGAGGGATCGCACCATGAGGTATTTGCGATCCTCGTAGGAACCGTATGCCGACTGATCGGTAGCACTGTCGCCCGACAAAGCGGCAAAGCGATCATAGAGTTTGCCGCCGGCAGAGGCCATCACCACAACTCCGATGAGGGCAGCGGCTCCGATCAGGTAATATCGCTTGCCCTTGATGCCGAAGTAATAGAGAGTGACGCTGCCGGAGATGACGAGATCGATGAAACCGGCGCGGGATGCGGTCATAAAAATGGCGACCACCATCACCACCATCCCGCAAAGCCATACCGCTTTGATGACAGTCTTCCTGGCAGTGACCATGAACGCCAGCACAAACGGCATCGATAGCACGATGGCGAATGCAAGATCGTTCGGATTCGAATAGATACCACCCAGCACGCCATTGAGGCGAGGTGTGCTGTGGCCTTTGAGGAGGGCGGCGGCACAAACGACGACCACGGAAATTACCTGGATAAAAATGACCTGCCGCAAGCGGTCGAATGTCGTAACCAGCAGGAAGACCAGCACCCACGCGACGTAGATTTTGGAAAAATCAATGGTGCGGGTAACGGCGCCGCCCCTCCAGACCGGAGACAGAAATGCTCCGACGTAGAGAAGGCCGATCATGGTCAGGAGAAGAGTCGCCTCCTTGGGTAGATCCTTGAATGTGCGCTTGGTTCGGCCCAGGCTCGTGAACAGGCCCCACATGGCCAGGATGGCGGTGATTTTGGCGAGCGGCAAAAGCTTGAGACCAGGAATCCAATCCTCGGGGCGGGCACAATAGACCACGAAGAAAGCGCTGAGCCAGAAGAACGCCATCCTCGTCGGATCTGAGGCTCGGAAGGAGATGCGTCTTCCAGAGCCTTCCGCCGCTATTGTATAGCCGTTATCGCCGATGGCCACAAATTCCTCTTTTTCTATGCTTTCTCTCTCGCTAAGCGCACCGGAATAGCGCGTACCGCAAGAGATCTCTTTTCCGCTACCGACTGCAGGACTTCGCTAAAGCGCTCACCGATCGCCGGCCAGTCATAGCGGGCCGCGGTTTCAACAGCGGATTTTTCGTAACGTCGACGCAGCTCCAGATCGCGCACAAGCATGATCACTGCCTGGGCGAAGGAACGGGGATCGTCGGCCAGAATGATGTCTCGGCTGTGATGAACATCCAGTCCTTCGGCGCCAACCGTGGTGGAGACAACGGCTTTGGCGGTCGCCATGGCCTCGTAAATCTTTAGACGCGTACCACCACCGATGCGCAGCGGCACGATGACGACGGCGGACTGGCGCAGATGCTCGACGACCGAAGCCACACGGCCGGTAACTTCGATCGAGCCATCCATCGCATTCGAGGCCCACTTCTGAACGCGGGGATGCGGATTGCGGCCGACGATCCGAAACCGCGCCTTCGGCACTTCCGCCTTGATCAAGGGCCAGATTTCAGTGCAAAAGTATTCGACGCCGTCAACATTCGGCTCCCAATCCATGGCGCCAACGAAGGTGACGAGGGGCGCGGATTCATCGAGCGGAGTCGTTTCGAAATTCGGATCGGAACTCGCCGGATCGGGACGATACTGCGCAAGATCGACGCCCGTGGGAACGACAGTAACGCGGTCGCCATCCACCCACTGGGTCATAAGGGAGCGATCATTTTCGGAGACCGCAATCACATGGTGAAACTTACAGACTGCGGCGCGCTCGTAGCGGAGCATCTTTCGGAATTCCATGCGGTAAATCATCTTTTTGGCCGGATTGCCTGCGGTCGCGGCATGGCGTCGCCAGATTTCGCTCTCCACGTTATGCTGAAAGAGGACACTCGGAATACTAAGGCTTCCCGGAAAGTTGACTGCAGCATCCAGGAAATCGCAGACGGCGACATCGAAACGCCGCTCGCGAAACCAGGTCTGGAGCTGCTTCTGGACTCTGTCATGAGCGAAGCGGCTGACCGCATACGGCGGCCAGACGCTGAGATGAGCAAGATAGTCGAGACCTCGCGCGGCTCCCGCAAGTTCCCGCTTCCCGGTGCAAACAGCCTCCGCGCCCGGCAACTGCTGCCGCAGATTGTGCTCGTAGTCTGGGTCGGGCGTCCCTCCATAGTAAGAATAAAACGTAAGCTCATGTCGCGCCGACAGATATCGCAAGACGTGGTACGTGCGAATATTGCCGCCGTTCTGCACAGGGAGGAGCTTATCGGCTTTGACCCAGAGTATTCTCATGCGCAGTATTTGTTCAGCGAACCCAGACCGCCTTTCTGCCAGCGACAAAGTTCATAAAAGCGACCATGGCGGCGGAATTGAGGACAACGAAAGTGCGGGCAGGATCGGCAATGCGTGCGAGCGGGCCGACCTTGACGCCGGCAAGCGCGGCTAGGCTGAGCCCGTAAAATGCAAGCTGCGCCCCGAGCGCCGCGCGATAGAACGGCTGACGCAGGAACATGGAGGCGATCAGAAGCGCCAGCAAGGCAAAGGGCACGGCCAATCGCGAAATTTTGTGGGTTATGAATTCGAAGCGAATCGCGTTTTGTGAGGTCAATAGCCATGGAGCAAGTTGGAGCAGTTGATAGTTGCCGCTCAGGGTGCGTACCTTGCGAGAGAATTCACGGCCTTCGCCCAGGTTGGGCGAGTCCCATGCGCGGGCGCGGGCGTCGAAGATAACCCGAGATCCCTTGCGCACGATCTGCATCGGCAACAGGACGTCATCGAGGATGGTGCCCGCGGGCAATGGCGACGCGTCGAGCAATCTCCTGCGGGCGCAGTAGATGGCGCCGGTGGCGCCGACGACAGAACCGGAGGCGGACTCCAGTTCGCGAATCTTCTTTTCCATGCGCCAGTACAGCCCCATTCCCTTCCCGGTCTCTCCGCTCGCGGGATCACCCAGCATCAATTCGCCGCTCGCGGCGCCAACATCGGGGTCGGCGAAATTCTCGATCAGCAAACGCAGAGCACTTGATTCGATCTGCTGGCGGGTATCGGTAAACAGCAGCACGTCGCCGGTTGCCAGCGCTATTGCGTCGTTGAGAGCAGCGGCTTTGCCCTGAGATGCCGGTTTCATCAGCGCTCGCACCCGGATGAGTCTGCCTGTTCCCACCTCGGAATCCCGGGCGTAGTCGGCAAGAATGGCAGGCGTGCGGTCGCTTGAACCGTCGGAGACGACGACGACGTCCAGCTTCTCCTTGGGATAGTCAAGCGTCAGCAGGTTCTCGAGCTTGCGAGCGATCCCAGCTTCCTCATTGCGCACGACCATTACCGCCGAGACGGCGGGTACAGCGGACCTTCGGCCCGGACCTTGTCCGGAACTTCGGCGCACCGGACGCGGCGACCACCGGCTGCGCAGCCACAGCCATGCCGGATAGCCCAGGTAGGAGTATCCGACCAGCAAAGCCGCGAGCCAGAAGACGTATTTCATCTTCATTATTGCGCACCCCGCCGCAACAGAACCGTCTTCACTGTCAAGAACATGATCAGCAGATCCAGACCAATCGAAGCGTTCTTGATGTAGAACAGGTCGTACTGAAGTTTTTCGCGCGCATCTTCGACGGTGCTGCCGTATTTGTACTTGACCTGTGCCCATCCGGTCAGGCCGGGCCGCACCATGTGGCGCACGCCGTAATAAGGAATTTCCTTGGAAAGCCACTCGATGAATTCCGGACGCTCGGGACGCGGGCCGACGAATGCCATATCGCCTTTCAGCACGCACCACAACTGGGGAATCTCATCGAGCCGGGAGGAGCGGAGAAACTTGCCCACACGGGTAATGCGGGGATCATTATCGCCTGCCCACTTCGGACCGCTGGCGGCTTCGGCGTCCTGGCGCATGGTGCGAAACTTCACCACTTTAAAGATGCGTCCCGCCTTGCCCACTCGCGTCTGGGTATAGAACACGGGCCCTTTGGAATCGAGGCGGATGGCGAGCATGATCAACGGAAACAAAGGCAAAGCGAGGATGAGACCAGTCAGCGAGATAACGATGGAGACTATGCGGCGCACCGCGATGAAGGCTGTGCTCCTGCGAAAGCCCTCGCCAAACACGAGCCAGCTGGGATACAGATTCTCGACCTCAATCTTGCCGGAGATTTTTTCCAGCCACGACGTGGCCTCCTCGATCTTGACCCCCTGCATGCGCAATTCGAGCAGTTCCGGCATGGGAATGGTACCGCGGCGATCAGGCATGGCGACGATGACGCGATGGACTTTTTGTTTGTGGACGACTTCCATGAGGTGCGCAGCCACGGAGTCGCGGGTTACCGCACCTTCCATTTTGCCCGTCCAACTGGCAATCTCGACGCCGATTTCAGGATTCTGGCGCAGGCCCAGCACCACGCGCTGCGCGCGCTCACCGGTACCCAGGACATAGACGCGCTCGACCAGAATTGGCAACTGGACCAGCCAGGTGAAGCCGAGCCGCCATCCGAACAGGGCAACCGTGAGAATGAGCAGGCCGACCGCAGACGAACCGCTCCCCAGCAAGTAATCAGGCCGTACGTAGGCGACACCGGCCAGAACGAAGGCCAGCACGCCGGGAACCATGAGCAGGCGAAAATAAAGCTCCCCTTTGGTGTTGAGGCGCGCGGTGTCATACAGGTCGAGCCAATGCGAACACAGCAATACCAGCACCGTGACTCCGAGGATTTTAAAGTAGCCACCCTCGTAGTTCAGCACCAGGTAGCTGTCTTCGCGAAGTTCGTACACCGCCCCGAGCAGGAACGAGGTCCAGACGATCAGGGCCTCTCCGATCAGCAGGACCAGAGTACGGACTGGTATATAGACATTGAAGAGCCGGATCAACTTGGCCTCGGTTCATCTTCACCACGAACATCAGGCTTGGCTGTTCACGGCCTCGCCATAGTAGTACCTCGACTGTGCAAGCTTTCCGGATGGGGCTCCGTTAAGCACAACTCCGAGCAGAAGCTTGTCCGGAAATTCCTCGCGGGCACGCCGAGCCAAATCAGAGGGCGTCGCATTGGAACGCACGACCATAAGGATGCCATCACAGGAACTTGCTACCAGCGTGGCGTCCGACACGGGGATGACGGGGGATGTGTCGATAATAATCCAGTCAAACAAGGACTCGACGCGCTGCAGGAGGAGCTTCAGACGACCGTTGGAGAGCAATTCTGGGACACTCGGCACAGTCCGGCCCGCGGGCAGGAAGAACAGATTTTCCATCGGCCCGCGTTGCAGGGCAGCAACCTCGTCGCATTCGCCCAACAGGTATTCGGCCAATCCCGGCGACTGGGCCGCTCCGAGGTGGCGGTGCAGGCCAGGGTTGCGCAGGTCCGCGTCGATAACCAGGGTGCGGCGCCCGTGCTGCCGCACCATGACCTGGGCCAGATTGGCAGCCACAAACGATTTCCCTTCTTTCGGAAGCGCGCTAGTTACCATCAGTCGTTTGAGCTGCATCTTCTCGCGGATCTGATAGAGGCGGGAGCGCAGGGTGCGGAACTCTTCCGCTCCAATCCGACTGTCGTCTTCCTGAAAGAAGAGCATGGTGCGGGGATCCGGACTCCATTCGCTCTGGGCGCACCGGGCAAGCAGCGATTCGTAACTCAAACCGGAAGTTATGGTTGGAATCGGAGTCGCCCCAGATGGTTGCAGCGACGGCATGTTGTCCCGCGCCTGGCGTTGTTCGTCGAAGGTGGGTTCGGCGTGCGTCCCCATGGAGGTGGCTCGTTCCTGCTCGGCGCGTTTTAAAGCGTCATGGATGCGGCTCATAATTTCCTTTCCTTGGGGAGATCCAGCTGTTCTGATTGGCGCAACCGGTCAGCCAGGGTTGCCAAGGTGCGCAAGGCTTCGACCAGATCAAACTTTTCCGATGACGGAGGAACCGGCGCGGTCATGGCTGCGGCGGCGTTTCCGTCGGTCAGATCGAAATCGCGGGCGACCGAATCGATGACTTCGGCCGAGACCATTTTTTTCTGATCGACGAACGCGCTTACCAGGCAGTGCTCGCAGAGCAGGTTGATGATGCGCGGAATGCCCAGCGAGTACCGGAAAATCGCGACGGTGGCGTCGGAATCAAAAATCGCCTCACCATTTGATCCCGCGATGCGGAGGCGCTGGTTGATATAAGACTTGGTTTCCTCAAGATTGAAAGGATGGGTTTTGGCGCGCAGCGTCAGGCGCTGGCGCAACTGGCGCAACTGAGGCTGCTTCAGGCGCTGTTCGAGTTCCGGCTGCCCGACCAGAACGATTTGCAGGAGTTTTTCGGTGAAGGTCTCCAGATTGGTGAGCATGCGGATTTCTTCGAGCACTTCGTCGGAGAGGTTTTGGGCCTCGTCGATGACCAGCACTGCAGTCTCGCCGGCGCGATAGCGATCAAGCAGCCAGTTATAAAGGCGCTGCAAGAGTTGGCTCTTCGACTTGGTATCGCAAGGAATGCCGAAATCGGCCATCATGAAATCGAGGAGTTGGGGCACGTCCATGCGCGAGTTGAAAATAAAGGCAGTCGCGACCTGCTGCAGGCGGAGCCATTCCATCAATTTGTTGATGAGAGTCGTTTTGCCGGTGCCGACCTCGCCAGTGAGCAACACGAAACCCTTGCGGCTTTGTATGCCATAGGTGAGGCAGGCCAATGCCTCTTCGGTATGCCGCGTCAGGAACAGGTAACGCGGGTCCGGATTGACATTGAACGGGTTGGCGCGAAGGCCAAAAAATTCCTTATACATAAGCTTGCGCTAGACCTCTATGTTCTCGTGCTCTTTCGGCAAGGCGGGATCACCCCGCCCCCAGAAACGGCGGCGCCCGTTACCATTGCCCGAGACCTCGGCCTCGTCCTCACCCAGCCATGGCACGGAAATCAGCAGCGGCAGATCCATGATTGAGGCGGCATCTTTCTCGGTGCGGATGGACTTGTCGCTGAACTCCAGCAAGATAGCAATGAGGAAGCCAATCGCCAGACCCGTACCCAGGCCACCTGCAGCAAAAAGCGGGCGGTTGGGAAAGCTGGGAGATTCAGGCAGGCCAGCGCCGACCAGAATGTGCATCTGTTCGCCCTGCTGCTGGTTCTCCATGCTCGTGCCCAATTCGGCGGAACTTTTCTTAGTCAGCAGGTCTTTGTAGAACGCCTGGGCATTATCGTTATCGCGGGTAAGCAGCTTGTATTGCTCCTCGACTCCCGGGCTCATGGCGGTGCGGCTCTGGTAGACGCCTATCTGGTTTTGCAGCCTCTTCTGATCGACGGTGGCCTGCTCGATCACGCTCTGGTATTGGTGAATTTGCAGACGTAGCTGGCGAATTTCCGGCGGTTCGGCGGCGTTGGCCTTATCGCTGCTGGCGGTGGGGGCGGCAGCCGCTGCGGCATTGATCTCTTTCAGCCTCTTCTGGACTTCGGAGATGTCGGACTTCGTCTTAATCACGTCGGGATGATCGTCGGTATAGCGCGCCCGCAGTTGCAGCAATGTCGCCTGCAACTGGCTCAACTGTTGCTCAAGCGTCTGCGGATTGGTGCTGGACTGAGAGCTCTTCCAGGCAGCCGTCTGTTGCGCGAGCATGCTCTCGGTGTAGGCCTTATCCTGCTGGGCGCGCGCCAGAGTCTGGGTGGTGGCATCGAGCTGGGTGTTCAGCGACATCAGCATGCGCATGTTGTTATCGACATCGCTCGGCAACTGACCCATGTATTGCTTTTTGAAGGTGGCAAGCTTTGAATCCTGTTCGTCAATGGCGCGCTTGGCGTCTTCGACCTGCCGGCTCAGAAAATCGGTAGTGCCCTTGGCGGCTTCCGCGCGCGAGCGGAGGTTTTCATCCACAATCAGCAATGCCATGGCATTGCAGATTTTTTGTGCGCGAACCGGTTCGTTGTCGGTGTAATTGACATTGAATCCGGGCAGCGGCTCGTCGGCAGCAGAAGCCTTCTTTTTCTTGGCGCCAGCAATTCCCGCCGTACTCATCGAGGTGATCACCGGCTCGACGGTCATATTGTGCTGAATGTCCTCGATGAGCTTGTTCTCATCGTCGGACTTAACCAGCGCAAGGCTCTGAATCACGGGACGCAGGCGGCTCGGGCTCAGGACCTGCTGGCTGAGGGTCTGGATGCGCTGCGTAAAATCGGCGGTGATGACCGACTGGACCAACGTGTCCGGCACCTTCTGGCCTTCCACCAAAACCGTGGCCTGTGATGTAAATTTTGGCGAGAACGCGTAAGAGACGCCGAAGCCCGCCAGCGGGGCCAGCAGGGCCGGAATCAAAATGACTTTCAGGCGCCGTCGTAGCATCGCCAGATAATCGTCCATCGTCAGTTCGCGATTTTCACTCATACTGTTCACCAATCCGGCCACTAGAGGCGGCCATAAAAACCTATTCGATACGAGTCGGCTTGGGGTGCCATTCCACTCCAATGGTGCCGATGTGACGCTGAGAAATCCTGCCGCCGGTGCCGCTTAGGAAAACCGGAACATTGAAGGCCACCTCGCTGAAGCGATAAGCGGCAAAAAAGTCGTAAGAACGCCCCAGGTGTTTGCGGAAAACTGCCCCGGCAGAACCTTCGTCGTAGCTGGACGCATTCGCGGCCCCAAGATTCGCAGGCTGAAGTTTCGTGTTATGGGAGTAGCTAAGATCGCCATAGACGTCCCACGTGCGTCCCAGTGATCGTGTAAAACCAAGCCGCGCAGCCTGGGTATCGGCGCCGGCGAAGAAGCCCGACCCTGACGAAGTGTATTTTTCGTAGGACCCAACTACCGACGAATGGCTAAACTTGTAGCGCAACTGAACCCGCGCGCTCAGGGACCAATTTGTAAGGTAGCCACCCTGTTGCAGGTCGGTGTACTGCGGACCGGCTCCGGCAATGAGGCTCAGCCTGCCGGTGATGGTGTGGCTCCAGCGCACATTGACGATATGGTTATAAATCTGGCCGCCGGTATCTTGCGGAAATTGAAACAGCTGAAAGCCGTAGATTAAGCCGATCTGATCGTGACGGGAAAGCACATGGCTGTAGCCAGCCTGAACTGTGACCTGGTCGCTATTGATCAGACTTTTGCTCGGGTCGTAGAAGTGAGCGTTGCTGAATCCACCCGCCACAGTAACCGCGGAGACCGGACTGAGAGCCTGCACCGCATCGAGCATCGCTGTGTTCGCGAGGCGGGGAATGTTTCCCACCGAACCGAACTGACCGCTGCCGAATTGATGGCTGCCGGGCAAACCAGCACCCGCGCCTCCGGTACCGATGCCGCCGGTGGCGAGACCCAAACCTGGGTCGCCCCCATAGCCCATTTGGAAGGCACCGTCGGGCAGATAACTGAAGGAATCCCGCAGCGTCACCTGGCCAGTTCGCCAGCGCGTCACTGCTTCCAGGCCGACAGCATGCAATTGCTTCGCATCATAGGGGCTGCTGTAGAACGCTCCGCCCCCGAGGTACTCGAGAAAGAGATCACTCTTGGGCCAGAATTGCTGGAGATCGAGAGCTCCGAGAACGTGGGTAACGGATTGTAAACCGGTGCTGCCGATCCGGTTGCCCCCGTTTGTGTCCGCGGATTCGCTCACCTGCAAAGCCGGCGAGACGAAACTGCGGGTTGCGGTATGCAGATCAAGCCCGGGCTCGTCCAAGCCAGACACCGGGGGGTTCTCCGGGTTCAGCACTGGCGCACTCTGGCCGAAAGCCGGCGCCGGAGCGGCGGTCTCGGGCTGAGACTGAGAGTTATTCTGGGCCGCGACGCCGATGCTCATGCCGAACACCAGCACCGCCAACCGGATTTTTCGCATTCTTGCCATGCTTTTCACCGTAGATCCCTTGCGGGTCGCGAATATCCCTTACGGGACAACAATGGTATCCCCCGGCTGCAATCTGTAGTTTTGCTCGATCTCTTCCCCTCTAACTAGCTTGCGATAGTTCACTGGCAGCTTCTTTTGCTTGCCGTTCTCGGTGCGCAGGACGTAAATGCGCTTAGTGTTGGCAAACTGGTTTAATCCGGCACTGGACAATGCTTGCAGAACGGTCATGTTGGGCAACATCGGCGTCGCCCCGGCGTGCAACACCTCGCCGACCAGGTAAATCCGCTTGCTGTTGATCGCAGTCACCACCACGGTGACGCGCGGGTCGGCGATATACTTTCTCAGCTTCTCCGTTACGGAGTCGGCTAACTGTTTGGGCGTCAGGCCCGCGGCTTGCACATCGTCGAGCAAAGGAAGAGAGATTTTGCCGTCAGGGCGCACCGGCAAAGTGGCAGTAAGATCATTCTCTTTCCACACGGCGATATGCAGTACGTCCTCGGGGCCGATGACATACTCGGGCCCGGCTTGGCTGGCGAAAGCTGCATCCGTCGCCTTGTCGGCGGCGGTCCTATCGGAACCGGGTCTGGCGGCGGGCTGCACGGGCGCATTCTGCGCTGCCACGATGCTGCTCATCAGGACGAATGCCGCAACCGCCGCTTTCCATATTGATCTCATATCTTCTCCTCTAAACTGCCTTACTCCTCTCAGGCCCTGAGCACAGCCATCAAGCCCCATACTCCTGGTATCCGATCTGCTTCAGCTTGTAGAGCAGCGCTTTGTAGCTGATTTGCAACTCCTGCGCGGCCCGGCGCCGGTTCCAGCGGGTGCGAGTCAAAACCTGAAGAATGATTTCCCGTTCGGCTTCACGGGAGGCGGCGCGTGCCGCTTCTTTCAGAGAGATTTTCTCGCCACCGCCGCGATCGACGCGCCGCAAAAGAGAGCGCAGACCCCCCATGGCAAGGGTTTCATCGCCAAGCGCGACAATGGCCCGAGCGGCGTCTTTCAGCTCGCGAATGTTTCCCGGCCAGTTATATTCCAGAAAAAAATTGTTGGTTTCCGCGCTAAGTACCGGTACGTTTCGGCAAAAATCACGAGCCGCCGCCGAGAGAAACCAGTCGCGCAGAACGGGAATATCTTCTCTCCGCTGGCGCAAAGGAGGCAGCCGCAAACACACTCCACTGATTCCATAATAGAGGTCTTCGCTGAACTTGCCGGCTTTGACTTCGGGCTCCAACTCGCGCGAGGTTCCGCAGATGAACCGCGGAACACGGCGGTGTTCGGCGCCGTTCAGACCAATCTGGCGAACCAGTTCCTTCTGCGCCGCAGCACTTAGGTCTCCCACTTCCTGAAGATAGACGGTTCCGCCCTGGCCGTCGTCAGTAGCCAGAATTTCCGCGCTGGTTTCACGGCCCTGGTAGACCTGAAACGGTTCCGAGGCGCGACTGGAAAGAACATGAATACGCGCCGCGGCTGCCGCTTTGCCGGAGCCGCGCTCGGCCACCACCAGCACGGGAACATCATTTTGCGACAGTTCGCGAATCACGGCTTCGACCGTGCGCATGCCAGCGCTGACGCTTTCAAGCCAGACGCGAGCGCCGCCGTTCTGCGGTACTCCGGTAGCTGCCAGGATTTCGGTTCTGTCGAGATCCATACTTCACTTCGCTATTTCCTGGCCCAAGACAGCGGGGAGAAGTCCTGGACGAAGGCTCACATTCAATCTAGTGCACACGCGCTGCCAATTCGGTGAACCATGGATGCGAGTCCACAGAACAGTATATGTTTATGTTTCAATGAGTTGCGAATACAAACCCGTATCACCAGCTGACTCATACGTTACCACATTGCGGACAAATGGGAAATTAATTGCCCACATCTTGCGTAATCTAATTGGGCATTACTCTCCAACGATCTTGGGGATAAAGCCCCAACTCCCGCGTATAGTCGGCGAAACAGCATCTTCTGCCATTTCTAAGAGGACAGATGGCCGTCTATGGTTGGCGGGAATGGGAAATAGTTTTCCATTCTCACGCTGGCTGGCCGAGTTTCCGGGTCCAGGCGACTCCGAAAGTGACTTTTGATCGTACTTCGATGTTTGTAGCCAGCACTGCCGGCCGAAGTACCGGTTTTGCTTTGCGTCCGAGACCCACTTTCGCATATTCTCAGATACAAGCGCGCTATATGAGTAACTCAGTAGAGGTAGCTCCGATCCTCTCGACGAGGGAGGGTCGCTTGTCGCCAGGCTTACCCCGTTGGCAGGGAGCAGCGCTGCTGCTGCTCGTCGCCTGGCTTTACACCGCGATTCTCGCCCGTCTTTTTCTGCAGTGGGTCGGACCTGCCCGCGATCCGAACTTTGAGCACGGAATTTTCGTCCCTCTCTTTGCGTTGTTTGTTCTCTGGCAGGACCGCAAGCTACTGAAAACAATCGCGCCAGTGCCATCATGGGCTGGTCTCCCCCTGGTGGTCCTGAGCCTCCTTATGCTGGTTCTGGGAGTGTTGGGCGCGGAATTGTTTTTCTCGCGGACGTCGCTCCTCGTACTCCTGGCGGGCCTGATCATTCTGTTCCAGGGGTGGACGTTCTTTCGCGCGATTCTGTTTCCCTGGGCTTTTCTGATTCTAATGATCCCGATTCCCAACCTGATCCTGCAACAGGTCACCTTTCCCCTGCAACTGCTGGCTTCAAGGTTGGCGACCGCCCTACTCGAACTGGTTGGTGTTCCCGTCTTGCGGCAGGGGAATGTAATCGTGCTTGCCTCCATGCCACTGGATGTTGCCGAGGCCTGCAGCGGAATCCGCTCCCTTCTGACCCTGGTCACACTCGCCATCATTTACGGCTACCTGATGGAGACTCGCGTCTGGGTGCGCGTGGTACTGGCAATCTCAGCAGTGCCGATCGCCGTAGCCGCCAACAGCTTTCGTATCTTTGGCACGGGGTTGCTGGTGCAGTACTGGGATCCGGATAAAGCAGAGGGATTTTTCCATATCTTTTCTGGATGGCTGATCTTCGTGGTGGCATTGATCATGCTGTTCGCGGTACACCGGCTGATTTCGGTCATCTGGATTTCGAAGAACGGGGCAGAGGCGAAATCCGCATGAATACGAAGTCACTTCGCTTCGGGATTGTGGCGGTGCTCATGTTGGCCACGGCCCTCGTGCTTCAGGCACATTCCCGCATCGAATTTTTTCCTCCGCGCGCATCGCTGAGTTCCCTGCCCCAGCAGATTGATGGGTGGACCGGAACCGACAGCGTTCTTGACCAGGAGACTCTCGACATCCTCGGGCCGGGCGAATTTCTGATACGCGACTACGAAAATGCGAGCCAGTCGCAACCCCAGTCGCAACCATGGATCAATCTTTACATTGCCTATTTTCCGACACAAAAAACTGGCGATACCATCCATTCGCCGAACCACTGTCTGCCCGGCGCGGGATGGGTTCCGACCTCGAGGGAGCTAGTTCAGATTACGCGTCCTGACGGATCTTCCTTCCCTGCCAATCGGTACGTAGTTTCAAAAGGCCAAGACCGGGAACTGGTGTTGTACTGGTTTCAGGCTCATGGCCGCGAGGTGGCCAGCGAGTACTGGGCCAAGTATTACCTGGTGTCCGATTCGATTCGTATGAATCGCAGCGACGGCGGGCTGGTTCGCCTTATGACCCCCATGCTTGAGGGCGAGTCTCGCGATGCCGCCCAGGCTCGCTTGATGACTCTTGGATCGCAGTTCCTACCGCTGCTCGACAGTTACATTCCGCAATGATTCAGCGGGCTGCTGAATGACTTCGCGCAACTGACATCTTTCATTTAGTCCTCAAGCATTTTAGCTCCCAAGGTGCGCCCAGCGGCCGACAATTGCCTGCACCCGGCCTAATAGGGAAACCTTTGATAAGTCGACCGGACAGCATCGATCTTCAACTTTTGTCTCGTTTCTTGGGGATTGAAGCCTTGTTTTTGAAATTCGACAGCCACGGCTCTTTTTGCGTTTTCAAAGGCTTCTTCATTTTCCCACACGGCCGTCGTCAAGAAATTGTGCCGGCTCTCTCCATCCTTCTTTTCATAAAGAAAGCCCTCGACGAAGCCGGGTAAGGTTCTAATGAAACTTTGCACTTTGCGCGTCCCCACCAGAAATGCCGCTTTAGATTCTTCGGGAACAATGAATTCATCGATCAAGATTGTTTCCATTTTGTGCTCCTGTTGTTTGTGGATGCTATTGCTTGATGTTTTCGGCTATCGACTGGTGATGCCTCCATCTAGTCGCCAAGGTCCGCGCTGGAGGCTGACAAGGAACTACTGCGACGCCACACCAGGACGGACGATAAGAGACCAAGAAGTACTGAGACTCCCACGATGCTGATCGACTCCCACAATTTGGGCTTGGCTGACATGAGCAGAACAATGCCAAGAAAGACAGAGATTCGGACGCCAAGCGAGACGTTCAGAAACGGATCCCGCAGTCGGCTGAGCAAGTCGGAGTTGATCGCTTTCGCATCGGCGCAAGCCCGGCGGATTGCACGCATGCGCTTGCCAGTCAGTGCGCCGAGCGGTCCGATAAGCAGAATAGCGGTAATCGTTACCTTCGGCCACGCCAAGTCCAGGATTGACATTCGAACAGCCAGGTAAACCCCGGAAAAGAAGATGAAAAGGAGCGATCCTATCGCAACGAAAGGCAAGCCCGGAACCGGATCAATCCAGCGGCGGGCCTCGCTCAAGGTGGAAGCACGTCTCAGATGGAATAGTGACAGAGCTTCAAAACCCAGGGCAGCGAACATGCTTAGCACCGCTGTGACGTGGACGAACAGAATGAGCGAATCGAGCGTCATGTTTACCTCGTTTCCAACTAGTTCGAGATCCCTGCGATTTTGCGGATCGAGGAGGGATTCTCGACCGCTTTGATCATGAAATCCGCTACATCCGCCCGAGCGATTTTGAAACCGAAACGAGGCAGATGGCCCTCTCGCACGCGATAGTTGCCTGTGTAAGGTTTGTCGGTAAGTTCCGGAGGACGCACGATAGTCCAGTCGAGTTCGCTATTTTTAAACACGTCTTCCATGGCGGCCGAATCGGCCACGACGCCGGGAAATAAGATCCTGCCGAGAAGATAGGCAGGCGGGATGATTGAGTCTTTAAACAGAAAGGCTACCGATTCGACTACGACGCGCTTGACTTCAGCGCGCAGCATTGCCCTGGTCAGAGCGACGGCGAATTGTTGAAGAAGGTTCGCGTCAGCTTTCGACACCGGCATCCGCGGACCGAATCCCGACACAACCGCATCATGACCCCGAATGACCCGTTCAAGCTCGACACTCTTGAGCAGATCTCCTTGCGTGAGGGTGATGCGATCTTGAAACGGCTTGAGCCGCTCCGGAGATCGAACAAATGCGGTCACGGAATGACCGCGTTCAATGGCTTTCCGGACGATCTCAAGTCCCGTGCCCCCCGTGGCACCCAGTACAATCAGTTTCATGCCTCGCATTTCAGAACTCGCGGCGCTTTTAAGTTCGGTGGCAATAGAGTCTCGCATATTGGATATAGAGTACTCTACTGACTAAAGGATGCTATAATTTCGCGTTGCCGAAAATAAAAAAGCGTCCTTATAAATCACTGGTTCGCCAGCGCCAGGCACGCGACACCAGGAGCCGCATCGTCGAAGCCACCCGGAAGCTCTTGCAGCGGGAAGGCTACGCCGGAATGACCATCGACGCGATCGCGCGGCGGGCGGAGGTATCTGCTCAAAGCGTGTATGCCCTCTTCAAGTCGAAGACGGGAATCCTCATCGAACTTCTCGATCAGTCCGCATTTGGGCCCGATTACGAGGACGCCGTCCGGCAGGCATTGAGCGCGAGCGACCCTGAAATTCGTTTGCGGCTCACGGCTCGCATTGCCAGGCAGATCCATGACGCGCAAAGTGCAACGTTCGATCTGCTGCGAGGTGCCGGTGTGGTGGCACCCGAGTTGGCAAAATTGGAACAGCAGCGAGAGGACCTGCGCTATGAGAGACAGGAACAGATGATTCTTTCTCTGCGCGAAGCTGGAAGAATTCGACCGGGGCTAAATCACCGGACCGCTCGCGATGTCTTCTGGATGCTTACTGGGAGGGATGTCTACCGCATGCTGGTGCGCGAGCGTGGGTGGTCTCCTCAGAAATACCAGGACTGGCTGGCCGACGCCCTGGTGCAATCCCTCCTGATTCCGGTAATGGATAAGACCAGTTAATGCAGAATCGGATTCGCTTCTGTTCTTCTTCTTGACTGTTTACCTCGAAGGCACAAATCCGGCTAAGGGTGGATGCGTGGGTCAGTGAGTTTCTGATGCCGCATCTGCGCAAACGCCTGGGGCAGGAAATGCAACAGGTCCGTCGCCACCAGCGAATTCTCGCCGACGGCTTCATTGGCCAGATCCCCGGCCAGTCCATGAAGATAGACAGCCAGAGCAGTTGCTTCGAGCGCGTTCTGCGGATGTTGCGCGAGCAGACCAGCCACCATTCCCGTAAGGACGTCTCCCGTGCCACCGGTCGCCATGCCGGGATTGCCTGTGGCATTCACCCAGACGGTGCGATCAGGCGCCGCGACTATGGTGCGATGTCCCTTCAGTACGACGATTAACTCATGCTCGCGGGCGAAAGTTCGCGCCACTTCCAGGCGGTTGGCCTGAATTTCTGCAACGCTCAGTCCGGTCAAACGCGCCATTTCCCCCGGATGTGGAGTAATGACGAGGGTCCGTTCGCGACCGTTCAGTTGGCCGGCAGACCCTTCGAAGGCGTTCAGCGCGTCGGCATCCACAACTAGATTCATGTTGACGACCGACGACGCGCCGCCTCGCTTGACGACGACGCGCACAAATTCGGCGGTCTCGGCATTGCGGGAGATGCCAGGGCCGATCGCGAGCGTCTTGTGTTCCAGCAATGTGTCGAGACCGGATCCTAGTGCTCGCAGTGAGATCGTGCCGTCGTTGGTTTCTCCCAGCGGCTCCGTCATGATTTCGGGATGGAAGGACGCCACGGTTGCGAGCACGGATTTTGGTGTGGCTACTGTTGAAAGACCGGCGCCCGCTCGGAGCGCCGCAAATCCCGCCATTGCCGCCGCGCCCGCTTTGCCGAACGATCCGCCAATTATCAGCACATGTCCGTAGCTACCCTTGTTGGCGTCGCGCGCGCGGGGTGCGAGCAGCGGAGCGAAATCGGATGGAGTGCCCAGATGAAGTCCCAGCTGCGAGGCGATTGCTTCTGGCGGGGAACCGATGGGCGCAATCACCGTTGGTCCGCTGGTCAATCCCGCGAAGACGTGCGCCGGACGCGGAGCGGTGAAGGTAACGATGGCATCGGCACGTGATTCATTACAGGCACTGGTATGGGGCCGCATGGCATCGGCATCGGTGCCGGATGGAATATCAACGGCAACAATTGGAGCTGGAGCCGCATTCATTTTGCCGATCGCTGCCGCATAGAGCGGGCTGACCGGCGGACGAAAACCTGTGCCCAGAATCGCATCCACGATTACGTCCGCGGCGAAGATCTCTGCCGCATCGGACGAATCGAGCCCACTCGCATCGCGCACTGCATCGCGAATAATGAGCGGCGCATTCTTCAGCGGCCGCAGTGTCTGCACCAGCTTCTGAAACATGGCTGCCGCATCGCCGCGAAGTTCCTGGGGATCACACAGCAGCAGAACTCGCACGCCACGCCCCGCTTCGACGAGTTTTCGAGCCGCGACAAATCCATCACCGCCGTTGTTGCCTTTGCCGCAGAGAATGCCGACGCGCTCTGCTTGCGGGTACTCGGAGAGGACGAAACGTGCTACGGCCGAACCGGCGTTCTCCATCAACGTGATCGAAGACACTCCGAAACGCTCCGAGGTTGCGCGATCAATCTCGCGCATCTCCGCCGTGCTCACGATTTTCATAGGATGATTTTCATAACATAATGTTCGCCCGCCGGGCGCTTTGCTCCCTCGTAGAATCCGAGTATAGACCGGGTGGCGCCCGTAACGCCGCGCCGCGCCGAGGTTGTTTGTGGAGAGCCGGGCGTCCCCGCCCGGCCTTCTGGCTGCCAAAGGACGGTCAAGACGCCCGTCGCTCCACCGTATGACTTGTTGCGACGGGCCACGGCGTTCACTTGTGCAGCGCGCTTGCGGGTTGTTACGATGCCTGATCATCATGCCAACTCTGATTCCGCATCCTACGCGCATCGAATCCGCCGGAAACAAGCCGAAGGTCATCGAAGAATACGTCGGCCGTATCAACAACGCGACCGTTGGCATTAGCGTTGCCCACATGCATAGCCCGGAAGGTTGGGAGGAGCCGGGCCAGACTCCGGAGTTTGACGAATACACCGTGGTCTTGCGGGGAACGCTGCGGGTACAGCACAAATCGGGCGAAGTGGACGTGACGGCCGGACAAGCCGTCATCGCGCACCGTGGCGAATGGGTTCGCTACTCCACTCCTTTTTCGGGCGGCGCGGAGTATATCGCTCTTTGTCTGCCCGCTTTCTCGCCTGATACTGTGCATCGCGACCGCTAATACCCAGTCCAAAACCCTCGGTTTACAATCATGATGGATTTGAGCGGAGTCTCGCTGTCTCCAACTCACCATGAAACTTTCCGTCGTCATGCCGGTATTTAACGAGCGCAACACGCTCCGCGAGGTGGTGCACAAGGTTCTCGGCGTTCCTATCGAGATCGAACTCATCTGCGTGGACGACGGCTCGCAAGATGGCTCGCGCGAGATATTGGCCCAACTGCAAACTGAGTATCCGCAGATCCGCGTCGTTCTTCAGCCGCATAACATGGGCAAGGGAGCAGCGCTTCGTCGCGGCATTCAGGAAGCCACGGGAGACTTCGTCATTATTCAGGATGCCGATCTGGAGTACGATCCGGCGGAGTATCCGCTCATGCTCGAGCCTTTGATCCAAGGCAAGGCAGACGTAGTTTTTGGCTCGCGCTTCCTGGGCAGCGCGCCGCATCGCGTCTTGTATTTCTGGCATTCAGTCGGCAATCGGGCTCTCACCCTGCTTTCCAATTGCCTCACCAACATCAATCTTTCCGACATGGAGACCTGCTACAAGGTCTTTCGGCGCGAGGTGATTCAGTCGATCCCAATCGAGGAGAATCGTTTCGGATTCGAGCCTGAGATCACGGTCAAAGTCGCACGGCGAAAACTGCGCATCTATGAGGTCGGCATCAGTTACTGGGGACGTACCTACGAGGAAGGTAAAAAGATCGGATGGAAGGACGGCGTACGCGCCTTGTATTGCCTGTTGAAGTACTCCATTAAAGAAGGTACCGCAAGCAATGTTACACAGGCAGTTGCAGCGTCGGACCGCTCAGGCGTTTCGCGATGAATCTCCGCGTGAAACCGTCTCTTCTTTGTTTATTGCGGTCTCTTGTTAACTAGTGAGTGCGTTTCTGCCTTAGACGCCCCTTATACGGGTTCGCACCTTGGTTGGTTAATCCCGCATTCTTGCCGCCCGTCCCGCCGAAGTTGATTGGGGCATTCGGCTTATCTTTTACTGGCTTCACCGCGGACGGTCCCGGCGCGCTCTTTTTTACAGGCCGAGATGGCGCGACCTTCGCGCCTTGGTGCTCCACGCTTTGCAATGCCCTGGAGTTCGCCGCAGAAGCGGTTGCCGTACTCCCCGGCGTGCTGACAACCGCGCTCTTTTTCGGAGCCTTCTCCGGGTCGGAATGCTTAACTTTGAATGTTTTGCTTTGCTGCCCAAGGCCGCTTATGCTGATGCCCAGCACCACGACCGCAACCGCCAACGAAAACCGCATGTTGAAAATCCTCAATTCTCTAGTCGCGAACTTTGGAGTACCCCGGAAATTCGAGCCACCCTATCGTTAGATGCACGCGCCGTGCCACAAAGCGTTCATCTCTCCTATGTTAAATAGCTTAAATGTTAAATAGCTTAAACCCGCCGCCGCAGGAAAGCACTCGCGAAAAGAGACTGAAGGCTAAAGGGTTAGTCGGGGGCGACGGTTGGGGCAAACGCTGGCGCTAATGAGCCGATAAGGGCAATATGCAATGTTCTGCACAGGGCTGAGGATCCCCTGTCCCGGACGTGGCGAGCCGCATCCCTAACGGATACCTTAGCCAGCGAGCAACGTAGCGATTCGTTCGCCAGCGTGACCGTCCCAGAGAGGGGGGATGGTTCCCTTCTTCGCCTGTCCGGCGAGGATTCGGGAGACTTCGGAACGCAGTTTATCCGGATCGCGTCCGACAAGAACGTTCGTTCCAAGAGAAACCGTGACCGGGCGCTCGGTATTCTCGCGGAGCGTCAGGCAAGGAATGCCGAGATAAGTAGTCTCTTCCTGGATGCCGCCGGAGTCGGTAATGACGACGGTTGCACGCGACTGCATGCCAAGAAACTCCAGATAGGACAGCGGGTCAAGCACCTGGAGTTGGTCCGCATGCAATCCGAAATCGGCAATGCGCTTTTGAGTCCGCGGGTGCGCGGAGAATATGACGCAAAGATCCTGGCTGACCTCAAGCAAAGACTGGAGAATACGCTTCAGCATTACGCCGTCGTCGACATTGGCCGGCCGATGCAAAGTGACCAACGCATAGCGCTCGGCACAGCGCTCAGGAAGCCCGTTTCGGTTCTGACGCTGCGCCGCAGGCAGAAGCTTCACCAGAGAATCGATCATCACGTTGCCGACCCGGAAGATCCTTTCGGCGGGAATTCCCTCTCTCTGAAGATTGAAGTCTCCATCCTCGGAAGGCGTAAACAGCATATCGGCAAGCTGATCGGTAACGAGCCGGTTGATTTCCTCCGGCATCGTGCGGTCGAAGGAGCGCAGTCCGGCTTCAACGTGGCCGACGCGCACTCCGAGCTTGGCACAGACCAGCGCCGCAGCAACGGTTGAATTGACGTCGCCATAGACCAACACAATGTCGGGCTTGCCGTCCAATAGCACCGGCTCGAAACGACTCATGATTTCGGCGGTCTGCCGCGCATGTGTCCCGGAGCCAACCGCCAGGTTCACATCCGGGGCCGGAATGCCAAGCTGCTCAAAAAACACGTCCGACATATTCGCGTCGTAGTGCTGGCCAGTATGAATCAAAGTCTGGACGACGTGCTTGCGCGTCTTGAGCGCGTTCATCACAGGCGCCACTTTCATAAAATTTGGGCGAGCCCCTACGATGTGAAATACGTTCACAGCTTCTCCGATCAACCACCATCCCAGATTAAATTATTCGAGGTTAAATCATGTGACGACAACCGCAGCAGCAGGAAGAATTTGGAGCGGGTGGGACGGAGTCGGCACCGCCGCTGTGACCCTGGTCGGGCCCATCGCCTACTTCACCCGCGTTTGTTGGCAATACATCGACACTCTGCAAAAGTTCTCTTGGATGAAGGTATCAGGTCTCAGGAAACCCATGAAGACGAAATGAAGTTGATTTTTTGTTTTTCCTGACACCTGGGACCTGCCACCTGAGACCTTGTTTTCCGGATTCTCTACACTCGAGTCTCCGGAATACCCGATGACGCACCGGACAGGAGTCCGGCCCTCTTGCGGGCGGCCGCGCCTTCTTCGACGTCGTCCGAATCTTCGTGTTGGTCAATGTGCAAGCGATTCATGTTGACGAAGCGTCCCAGCGGAGTCTCCATTTTGAGCCATTCTTTCAGTCGATAGAATGCGGGATACATCGCTCGCATTGTTCGCAGCCTCAAGCCGAGTGTCCTATTTTCAGCGCGAGTACTCTCAGCGCGAGATAGAGGATAGCCAAGGGCTACCAGAAGTTCTTCAACCAGCCCTTCCAGCGGAATCACCTGATCATCCGAAAGCTGCCGCTCCCACCGGCCCACTGGCGAAAAGCTTCCCGCCTTCCATTCCTCGGTAAACGATGTATTGGGAATACTGATCGCGCCGATTTTTGATTCGCGAATCTTCTCATAATCCAGTTCCTCGCCGATAAACGCGCTGACTTTCGCGAGCGCTTCCTCGGGATGGAGTACCAGGTCCTCGAAACGAATCTCCATGTAGTCCGATCCGATGGCCTGGCCGTAACGTCGTCCGGTTTGGATTTTCCACATCCAATGAAGCGCGGAAACGTACAGGCGGTAGCTCCGGTCCCAGCGAAAAGGACGAATGAACTCTTTCCTATCCAAAGCGCACGCCACATCGCGTCCGTCGCGAAGCACATGAATAAAGAGCGCGTCCGGAATCTGCCGTTTGATGGTCGGAATGTAGAGAAGATTATCAGGGCCCCAAACAGCCCAGCGCTGAAAACCGCCAGCCCGCGCCACTTTATCCATTACAGCGCGCAGAAATTCGCCGCCCGTGGTCACAGAGGTCACAACTTTTTCTGTTATTTCTCCGGCATCAAGGCCGGAGCGTCGGAACTGTCTGGTCCTCAGCCAACAGCGCATCAACTCGCGCCGGGTGGCAACGCTGCGAAAATCCCCAAATCTCGGAAGCAGCAGATCAAAGACACACGGTTCTGTTCGGTAAACCGGGAAGCGCCCCGATGAAAGGAGCATGTGGTACAGCATCGTGTTGCCGGACCGCGCCGAACCAACCACAAATACCGGCGCCTTGTCCCTGTTTGTCACCTTACCGGTCACTCGGGTCCAACGCCGCCCGTGGAAACCGGCACCAGCGTCCGAGAAGGCGCGGAAGTCTTGTCAGCCTTCTGCCGCCAGGTTCGATGCCGCAGACGGTTCACATTTTTCGTCAGCACGAAGCCCAGATAGATTTCGGTTCGGCCCAGCGCCGAGAGTCGCTTGGGGCTCCATTGCTGCGCGTATTCAGCCAGACGCGGCTGCGTGGACAAACGTGCCAGCACCTCCAGGAGAAGGCAATTCAGGTTGTGATAGGCAGGCGGGCTAAGATACGCGCGGCAACCGTACCAACTCCACTTGCTTCCGTAGTCCCAGCGTGGCAGAGCATACTTCAGCCCGTCGATTCCCTCTTCAAACAAGCGGCCCACCACAGGATCTTCGGTTTCGACGTACAAATCATAAAGACCGATGAGCGAGGTCATGAAACCGTCGAGAATCCCCGGAACCGGGCCGCCGGGAATCTCGGTGTACAGAGTGTAGCCATCCAGCGAAACTCGGACTCCGGAGTCTTTGACATCGAGCTCAAATACTTTCGCGGAATTCCTGAGAAGCTCCAGCAACTCCGGCCGCTTCGTCAGACGCCACGCGCGAACAAGCACACTAATTACCAGACCCTGGGTGTGCGCCGAGATCCACGGCGCCTTGAGCAGGACTGCGCCGTTGGGATAATCGAAGTTCATCGGCCAAACCGCTGCGCCGTCGCTGCGCAAGACCGCATTCTCCTCCAGCCAGGAAACCTGTTTAAGGAAAGCGCTCAGGTTCGCTTCATCCCCGCGTCGAAGGTAGTGCCCTAACTGGACCAGTCCGTACCACGCAATGTAGGCCGGCCAGTAGGCGGCGCCTGTCACTCGATACCACGCCCTGGGAATGCCGCTGGGATCCAACCGCAGCGCCTCCCATGCCAGCGCATTGCTATAGAGGTGATAGTGCAAAGAGTCTTTCGCCGAGCTTTCAGGGACAATATGGAGAGGGTAGTCGAAACTGAAACCGAAGATCTCCTTCTTCAACGCGCGGACAGCGCATTTGAAAGCATCCGGAGCTCTTGCTTTCCAAATCATTTTCTCTACTCTGGTTCGGGGTCAGTTCCATTGGTTTTCCCGCCATGTTTCCTTAAATAGCATCTCTAGCTTAAAGGAGGTCAGCGGGAGTTCGCGAGGGGGAGTTTCGCGAGGGGGTATTTTGCTTCGCAACGCAGAGTTTGTCAACAATGGATTAGATTATCGTTCGTTTTTTTTGATCAAAGCTGTAAAAGATTGGGTTGCAGCTTCGTGTATCCCTGGTTCTGCGCCCACATATCGAGCGGGATCGCAGCCATTTCATCCACGATAGGTTCGGCGAGTCCGCTTTTCGTAAGGTCCACCGTCTTGATGTAGCTCTTGCAACTATCACAAGCTTCCACGCGGACGTGCTTGAGTTCCTCCGCAGTGTATACGGGAAGCTTCGCATGATTCTCTTCCCCGCATCCCGGACAGACGATCCGCCGGAACTCCCATTCCGCCAGGCAAAATGAACACACCAGAGAACGCTGGCCGCCGTCTCCTAGCGGACGCAGAACGCCCAGCCCCGGTTTCCGTTTACAAAACGGACACTGATACGGCGTAGGCCCGCTCCAGCGCATATTGGACCGTGAACGAATGCCTGCCGCATAAGGTTGAAGGAATGCGCGGGCGAAAAAATCGTGAGGACCCGCCGGCAGCGCCTCAGTCTCGCTCCCATTCCAGAAAACCGTCAGCAATTGGAAATGTGAATTCTCGCCGCCGTCCTGTAACTCGCGCGCAGCTTCCCGCAACGGATCCGGACCGTTCTCCTTGACCACAGACAAAAATCGCCCGAATCGGCCGGTCAGTTCTGGAAGCAGCGGCCGCGCAAAGGGCTCGGACTCTACACTACCGGCTTCAACACTCGATCTTTCGAACGATCTGCCGAGTTCCCCGTAGAACTCTTCCTGAAAATGCGCGACGGCCACATAGAAGCGCAGGATTTCGGCTGCAAAGCTGTACTGGGCGCCGAGTTCCTCCGCACGTGCAATCCGCCGCTGCCATTCGTTCTGCGCCGTGGTGCGATTAGACGTGGTTCGATTAGGCATGGAGCGATTATCAGTCCCCCGTCTGCCGCCGCGCAATGCCGGGCAACATCCTTGGTGACACTTCACTGCGACCGCAAAGCCTTCGGATCACGACACACTCGGAAATCATGTTGCCCCATTGCCTCTTGCTCTTTATGACTTCCAGTTGGGTTTTTGTGATTTAATTGTCGCATGCAACGGACTGAAATTAGTCCACGCCCGGTGGTTGGGACGATCATTGTGGTGAGCGGCCTCGCTGTGTCGTTCCTGCTGTGGCTGCTGTACGTGCATCATGCTTCCTCTGATTTCGCCGGGCGCTGGATGTTTTTGCCGGCCCTCAACGGGCTTCTGAACGGATTATGCGCGATTGCGCTCTGCATGGGATTGTGGTGGTTTTCGTGTTCCTCAAGGCGTATGCGTACTAGACCCGGTACGGATCATGCCTGAACGTAAGTAAGTAAGGGCGTCGGAAAGACGCCTCAATAGATGACCATCACTTTCCTTGGAACAGCCGCCGCAAATGCCTTCCCAGAGGCTTTTTGCAAATGTCCAAACTGCGCCCAGGCACGCACGCTCGGTGGGCCGAGTCTTCGGAAACGGTCTGCTGCGCTGATCAATAATGATTTGCTGATTGATCTCGGTCCCGACATTATGTCGGCATCGCACATGCACGGCTGTTCTTTGGATGAGGTGCGATATTGCCTGCAAACGCATCCCCACGCCGACCATCTTGACTTGTCCCATCTACTCTCTCGCAGCCCAGCCTATGGTGTGGTTGGCTCACATGTCTTGGATTTCTATGCGTCCCGCGAGACCTTGGAACGAGCCGCAGAAACGTTTGAGAGAGACCTTGCGGGTTACGGTCTCTTGTCTCCTGAAGCGGAGAAGTATCTCAATATCAAGCTCCACCGGATCCAGCCGTTGGAATCCTTCACGGTGGGCACGTATTCGGTGATGGCCTTTCCCGCTAACCATGCACCGGGGATGGGAGCGATGCTGTACGCGATTGAAGCCGCTGGCTGCGCTGTCTTCTATGGTACGGACACAGCCACGTTGTTCGAACAGACGTGGCAGACTTTCCGGCAGCACAAGATGCGATTCGATGTTGTGATCCTGGATCACACCTATGGTCCCAAACAACTTGGCACTGACCATCTGAGCGCTCGTCAAGTCGTTGAGCACGCAAACCGAATGCGCGCGGAAGGTGTGTTGGGTCCACACGCCCGCCTCTTTGCGACACATATTGCTCACGAAGGCAATCCGGCACACCCCGACTTGGTCGCTTTCGCAAAAGAGCATGGGTATGAAGTGGCATACGATGGGTTGGTTGTCCCAATCTGAGCGCCTGACAAGCGGAAGGTTTTCTAGTTCCTGCACGTGTCGCCCAGTATTTGTCGAGATTCCGGCGCACCGTCGAGTGCTACGGTCGGATGACGGCCCGCTCGGAAGCTGGCCCACCGCCCAAGGATTTCCCCGATTGACGATCCCGCCAGACAGGTTTATAGTTTTTCGCATTCGCGCAGAACAAACTGGACGCGATCGAGGCGTCTGCAACCATTCACCTCCGTAACTTTCTGAAAAGCGCAGCACGGGGGGGTTACAAAGTGGAGTTCTCTCGCAGGACTTTTCTCAAAGGCACCGTGCTTGGCGGCGCCGGTTTCTCCGCCCTCGGCTTTGATCTGACTCCGGTTTACGCTCAGACTAATGCGCTCAAGATTTCGCGAGCCAGCGAAACGCGCAGCACCTGCCCTTATTGTTCCGTCAGTTGTGGCGTAATCATCTATACCATCGGCGACAAGGCCAAGAACGCGATCCCGCAGGTCGTGCACGTCGAAGGCGATCCCGACCACCCCATCAACCGCGGCACGCTCTGTCCCAAGGGATCATCGCTCGAGCAGGACATTCTCAACGAACGCCGCCTGCTGAAGCCGCAAGTGCGGCGTCCCGGAGCCACCGACTGGGAAGACATTTCGTGGGACCAGGCCTACGCCGAGATTGCGCAGAAGGTGAAGAAGACGCGCGACGACTCATTTGTCGAAAAGGACGCCGCTGGCCACACCGTCAATCGCTGCGAAGGCATCGCCTTCACCGGCGGCTGCACCGACACCAACGAATTTAATTATCTGGTCGTAAAAAGTATGCGCAGCCTGGGGGTCTGCTACCTGGAAAACCAGGCCCGCGTTTGACACGGCCCAACGGTCTCCAGTTTGGGGCCCACCTTCGGACGCGGCGCAATGACCAATGGCTGGATCGACATCAAGAACACCGACATGATGTTGATCATGGGCGGCAATCCCGCCGAGAACCATCCCTGCGGCTTCAAGTGGGCGGTTGAAGCCAAAGTTCACCGTAACGCAAAAACCATCGTCGTCGATCCGCGCCTGACCCGCACCGCCGCGAACGCGGACATGTATCTGCAGATCCGCGCCGGTGCCGACATCGCCTTCCTCGGAGGCGTGATCAACTACGCTGTCGCGAACAACCGAATCGCCAAGGACTATCTCCTCAACTTCACCAACGCCTCCTTCATTATCAAGGACGGATTCAAGCTTCCCGAAGACGGTCTCTACTCCGGGTTCGACGCGGAAAAGCAGGTCTACGACAAGAAGACTTGGAACTATGAAGAAGGTGGAGACGTGACCGGCAGAGCGGTCGCGGCCTCTCCTGCGGAAAAGGCAACTCCTCCGCTGCCGGCGGGTACCACGCCACCTGCACCGTTGCTCCCCCCGAAGATCGCTCACGATCTCTCGCTTCAGCATCCGCGCTGCGTCTACCAACTGTTAAAGAAGCAATACGAGCGCTACACACCCGAAATGGTGGAGCGCATTACCGGCATTCCGCAGGACCAATTCCTCAAGGCCGCCGACCTGTTCACCTCCGTCCGCAAAGATGGCGACATGAAAAAAGTCGCCACCATTATTTACGCAGTCGGATGGACGCAGCACAGCTTCGGCACGCAGATCATCCGCACTGCCGCCGTCCTGCAACTGCTGATGGGCAATATCGGCCGCGCCGGCGGCGGAGTCAACGCGCTCCGCGGCCACTCCAACATTCAGGGCGCCACCGATATGGCGGGAATTTTCGACAATCTTCCAGGCTATCTCAAGGTGCCGACTCCCGCCGATGCCGACCTGGCCGCGTATGTAAAGCGCATAACTCCGACCGAGTCCAAGCCCGATCCGTGGAATTCGATGAATTACTGGTCGAACACGTCCAAATTCGTCGTCTCGTTTTTGAAAGCCATGTACGGTCCAGCCGCCACCAAGGAGAATGACTTTGCCTTCAACTATCTCCCGAAAATCGACCGCAACTATTCCTGGGTGAATATCTGGAATGACATGTACGAGGGCCACATCAAAGGGATCTTCGCCTTCGGCATGAACGGTGTCATGATCGGCCCCGATTCGAATAAGAATATCGACGCCCTGAAAAAGGCCGACTGGCTGGTCGTTTGCGAAATTTATCCCGACGAGACCAGCGAATTCTGGCGCGCCCCCGGGATTTCCACTGACGAAATGAAGCAGATCAACACCACTGTGTACCGCTTGCCGGGCGCAGGCTTTGCGGAAAAGGACGGTACGTTTGTTAATTCAGCGCGCTGGCTGCAGTGGAAGAACGTGGCAGTGCCACCCCCTGGGCAGGCCAGGCTCGACCAGGAAATTATCGCGACCATCTTCTTAAAAGTTCGCGAGCTCTATCAGAAGGAGGGCGGCAAGTTCCCCGACCCCGTTCTGCACGCGTCCTTTGCCTACACGAACCCGTACAATCCGTCGCTTTCCGAGGTCGCAAAAGAACTCAACGGCAGAGCGCTCGCCGACATCACCGACCCGAAAACGAACACGATCGTCAAGGCCGGCCAGCAGCTCCCGGGCTTTGCCTGGCTCAAAGACGACGGCACAACGCTTTGCGGAAACTGGATCTATTCGGGATCATGGACCGAAGCCGGCGCCATGATCCAGCGCCGTGGAACCGAAGATCCGTCCGGCCTCGGCATTTATCCCAATTGGGCGTGGTCATGGCCGGCGAATCGCCGCGTTCTCTATAACCGCGCATCCTGCGACGTCGACGGCAAGCCCTGGGATCCTTCGCGTCGCCAGATTTGGTGGGACGAAGCGAAACAAAGCTGGGTGGGCAACGACGTTCCCGATTTCAAACCGGACTCCCCGCCCAAAGACCACATGGGCCCGTTCATCATGAACCCCGAAGGCATCGGACGTTTGTTCGTTCCGCTAGGCGGAATGCAGGACGGTCCCTTCCCCGAATTCTACGAGCCGATTGAGAGCCCGATCGCGAATCTGCTGCATCCGAACCAGTCCAACAATCCAGTCGTAAAGAAATACAAAACCGACATGGACAAGTATGCGAAAACAGGCGACACAGAATTCAATGTCATCTGCACCACTTACCGTTTGACCGAACACTACCATTATTGGACGAAAAATAATCCGATGAACGTTCAGCTTGTGCCCGAGCCGTTCGTCGAGGTTCCCGCCGAGCTGGCCGACCGTATGGGAATTCGAGGCGGCGAGAAGATCAAGGTCACCAGCGCGCGCGCCCACTACATCGCCAAGGCGATGGTCACGCGCCGCATCCGGCCCATGAAGATCGATGGCAAGGAGACGTTTCAGATCGGCATCCCCATTCACTGGGGCTTCCGCGGCATTGCGGAAGATGAAGGCAGGACCGCGAAGACGCTGGCGAATCAGCTGACGCCGACGGTCATCGATCCAAACGCATTTACGCCCGAGTTCAAAGGCTTTTTAGTAAAGATCGAAAAAGTTTAGACGATGGAGCGACGGGCGTCCTCGCCCGTCCTGCACGGAATTGGAAGGCCGGACGGGGACGCCCGGCGCTCCGCTGGCAATTTAATTCTAAGATCGAGGATGGGGATGGCAGACCGCAAGGCACTCCAAACCGAAATGATCTCGGGCCATTCCGGTTCCTCGGCCGGCCAGGGTATGCAGCGCGACCTCGAAGTCTGCAAACTGGTTGACACCACCACCTGCATCGGCTGCAAAGCCTGCGAAGTAGCATGCGTCGAATGGAACGACATGCCGTTCAGCCCGACCACTTTCGACAACACCTACCAGACCATGCCAGAAACGCGCTGGAATTTCTGGAACCTCATCAAGTTCAATGAGCACCAGAATCCGGATGGCACGATCCAGTGGCTGATGCGAAAAGACCAGTGCATGCATTGCGCCGATCCCGGATGCCTGGCAGCTTGTCCCGCCGATGGCGCCATCGTGAAATACGCCAATGGCATCGTCGACTTTAACCAGGAAAACTGTATCGGCTGCGAATTTTGCGTATCCGGTTGTCCCTTCAATATTCCGCGTTTCAATCCCGAGACCAAGCGCGTTTACAAGTGCACACTCTGCTCCGACCGCGTTGGCGAGGGTCTCGAACCCGCCTGCATCAAGGCATGTCCGACCGGCTGCCTCAAGTTCGGCTCCAAGGTCGACATGAAATTCATCGCCGAGGAACGCGCGAAGCAACTGCGCGACAATTTCGGCTGGCAGAACGCCGGCGTCTACGAT
>DATFVD010000177.1:0-4509 GCA_035260505.1 Terriglobales bacterium | reverse complement strand
AGCGCCGGAATAGTGCAGCTCCTTGCCTCCGTCTCCCAGAAACAAATAAACGAAATTGCCACGCTTTTCGATGCGCAGGCGTTTGGACCCGATGTTCGACTGGACCTCCTGGGTTCGGATCTCGTGGGTCTTGGCGCCCTTTTCATCACGGTATTGCAGCGCCGTCAGACCATTGCCGTGGAGCGCCACGTCGGCGTAGGCGGAATCTGCGTCCAGACTCTGCCGCACCATCAGCACGGCCTTGCGATGGTCATTTCCCCCTTTGCTCAAAAAGGAGATGTCGGCTGCCAGACTCACATCGCCGGTAACTTTCTTCCAGACGAAATGGAATGCGTCCGCCGTGGACCACACGTTCTCGCCACTGCCGCCAACTGTGTATATGCGCTGAGCAGGGTCGTACTCCAGAATGCCCGGATGCGCCACGCTGCCAACATCGGCATGACCCTCAAACAGTCCCGTTGGCACCGCGCTTGCCAAGAGGCCAGGACTGCCAAGCGCCGCGAACAAACACCATTTCAGCGCCAGGGACGTGACCGCGGCTATCTTGCTCATGGAGACCACTCCGTAGTCGAATTCGATGTCACCTGTAACGGAGAGAAATTGTACGACTTTCGCTGGTTTCCCGCTGAACTGAGTCCAGAATGAAACCTCCCTCATCCAAACCAATATGAATTTGGAACTGGATGGAAAGCGGGCGCTGGTTACAGGATCAACGGCGGGAATCGGATACGCGATCGCGGAAGCCCTGGCCCGGGAGGGCGCGCACGTCATCGTGAACGGGCGGACGGAAAAACGCGTCGAGCAGGCGATACAGTCGATTCGAAGCCGTTATCCCCAGGCCAAGGTGGAGGGTTTGGCGGCCGATCTTGGCAACGCCGACGGAATCCGCGTGGCCGCCAAACGGTTCCCCGACGTCGATATTCTCGTCAACAACCTCGGCATTTTCGAGCCCAAGCCGTTCGATCAGATTCCTGACGAAGACTGGTTTCGCTTTTTTGAAGTGAATGTTATGAGCGGCGTTCGCCTGAGTCGGCAGTATTTGCCAGGCATGAAGCGCTGGAACTGGGGGCGCATTGTCTTTATTTCGAGCGAATCCGCAGTGCAGATTCCGGCCGAGATGATTCACTACGGCATGACGAAAACGGCGCAGCTTGCGATTTCGCGCGGCTTGGCGGAGACGACGGCGGGCACGGGCGTCACCGTGAACACCGTGCTCCCTGGACCGACGGCTTCCGAAGGCGCGAATGAATTTGTCGACCGTTTGGCGGCATCCTCGAAACAGACCAAGGCGGAATTCGAGGATGAGTTTTTTCGCAGCGTGCGCCCGAGTTCCTTATTACGGCGCTTCGCACAACCGGACGAAGTGGCGCCCCTGGTCGTGTTCCTCTGCAGTCCGCTCTCTTCGGCCACGAATGGCGCCGCCCTCAGAGCCGATGGCGGCGTAGTACGCTCGATTCTCTGAAGTACTGTGTGCAAGCGGGGCTATATCCCGCTTGGACGGGCAGAGACCCGTCCATAGGATCTACACGGTGCCTTGCCCCCGAGCCAGTGCCAGTTTCACATCCACTTGCTGCCGCTCCTGTCCGCTCGCCCCGAACATCGGTCGGGGCTGCAGTTTCATCACCCGCGCCATCAAGACATCAGGCATCTGCGCAATACGCGTGTTGTAGGTATTGACAGCGTCGTTGAAAAACTCGCGGCGGTCGGCGATTCGCTCCTCCAGTTCGGAGATGCGATTCTGCAACGCCAGGAAATTCTGGTTAGCCTTGAGCTGGGGATATCGCTCCGCTACCACAAAAAAAGAACGCAGAGCGCCCGTCAGCAGCAGGTCTGCCTGAGCCTTTTGCGGAATGCTGGCGGCGTTCATCGAAGCCGCGCGAGCGTCAGTCACGGCCTCCAGCGTCTGCCGCTCATGGTCCATATAACCCTTGACGCATGCCACCAGATTGGGAATCTCGTCGTGTCGCTGCTTGAGCAGAACGTCAATATTCGCCCACGCGCGGCCGATTTCGTTCTGCAGACGCACCAGTCCGTTGTAGACGATGACCGCATAGATGGCGGCACTCGTGACCATGAGGGCAACGACAGCGACTGGCATGAGCGTTTTCGCGTGAAACATTTCGAATGTAGCGTAAGGGTTGGTCCACGGACAAGTTACGACCGAGTGGAGGGGAGGCCAGGACGCCGCCGGGCGGAAGCAGGGGTTATTTGGCGTCGACTTTCAGGCTGATGTAAAGCTGCGGACGATCGTCAAATTGACTGACGGTTTTGGTGCCGCTCTTGCGGTTGTCGTATTGCGCATACACTTCGTAATCGATGCTGGGCTGAAGAGCCGGGAAGCGATAGGTGCCGTCTGGGCCAACGATATAGGTTTTTACGGAGCGGGTGTGAGTGTTGGTCAGGTAAACGACCGCGTTCGGCAGCGGATTGTCACCGGCATCCAGCACCTTGCCAGTGAGCAGGCGGGTCTTGTCTTGCTTCGAAGAGCGGCCAAACTGCGGCGCTGGAGCGGCCAGGACAAACGTCGAGGATAACGCCGCCGACAATACAACCAGCAAAAACATGCCCACCGTCGAAGACCCGATGATCGTTTTCTTCATGAGTTTCCCGTTTACGAGTTTCCCGGTGCAGTTTCCCGGTGCTATGAATTTCATTGTCGCCGGTTCTCAACCATGGCGCCATTACCAGTCTAAATGAAGACCGATGTCAGAACGCTCATCATCGTCAATATGCACGGTTACTTCAGGGCTAGGCTTGAACGGTCGGCCCGAGGGCGCCTTATAGCCTTTGACCTCCGCCCAAACGATATAGTCCGCCTTGCCGACGGGCAACCGCTGGGCGAATTCGCCGGTGTGATTGGAATAGAGCTCCCAGCGGGCTTTTTTCTCGTCGGCCCGCCGGATCTTCACCTTGACCCCGTAGAGCGGGTGCCCATCAGGGCCCCAAACCGTTCCAAAGATCAGGGCATAAGGCTTCGGCTTCTCGCGGTCGCTTCCGCGCGCGCTCACAGGGGTAAGCAGAGACGCCAGGACCAACACTGACGCAACCATTGCCATCAAGCGCCGGAACGCCCGGAGATGCGCGGAGTTCTTCAGGAATCCTCGTCCTCTGACTCTTCTTTGACGGCGTCTTCTTCGTCCTCATCTTCTTCGATCTCGTCTTCGCCGACTTTCTTCAGTTCCACTGGATTGACGGTAATCACCTCGAAGTCCGCGCCGCACTCCGGGCACGAGACGACCGCGCCTTCATCGACCTCATCCTCATCGATGTCGAGATCAGTCTCGCATTCGGGACAATACACCATGTGTTCCTCCACCTTCAGGGTACCCTGTTATATTTAGTTTCTTCGAGAGGAAAAGGTCAAGTGGCTTACCAAGAAAATTCCGCAATGGCCCAGTCTGCCAGTTCCAGGTACCTCTCCTCAAGCCTGATGGCAGCTGCTTTGGCGCTGGCGTTTTGCGGTCCTCCGTGCCTGGCACAGGAAATGGCGCAGGGTCAAGGTCCGGCACCGCGCCTGGCATCCGACGCACATACCGACGCGCACATCGCCGAGGCGATCAAACAAGTTTCGGCGGACCACATCCGGCAAACAATCGAAAGACTGGTCAGCTTCCAGAACCGGTCGACGATTTCCGCGCAAGACGAGGCATCCATAAAAGCGGGTAAGGGTATCGGAGCGGCGCGCGAGTGGATCAAGGCGGAGTTTGAGCGCTACTCCAAAGAATGCGGCGGCTGCCTGGAGGTGAAGACTGACGCGTTCACCGAGCCCCCCGGCGAACGCATCCCACAACCGACAGAAATCGTCAATGTTTATGCGGTGTTGCGCGGCGCCGACCCGAAACAGGCGGATCGCATAGTACTCGTGACCGGCCACTACGATTCGCGAAACAGCGATACTTTAAACGGGACCGACCCCGCGCCGGGAGCGAATGACGATGGCAGCGGGACGGCTGTTAGCCTGGAATGCGCCCGCGTTCTGAGCAAAGCTGCTAACAAACTCAAATTCCCAGCGACGATTATTTTTCTGACGGTCGCGGGAGAAGAACAGGGTCTGAACGGCAGCAAACACTTCGCCCAGATGGCCAAGCAGCAGAGGTGGAAGCTCGAAGCCGTTCTGAATAACGACATTGTGGGGGGCGACCGTAGTCCGCAACAGGATCTGAGCGTCGTGCGCGTGTTTTCCGAAGGACTGCCAGCGGCGGCCAGCGAGGCTGAAATCCGGCGGGTTCGAATGCTCGGCGGAGAGAGCGACTCGACTTCGCGCGAGCTTGCACGCTACATCGCCGACGTCGGGCGCTCCTACGATGCAGGGGTGAAGCCGCTTACGATCTTTCGGCTCGACCGTTTCCTGCGCGGCGGCGACCATTACTCTTTCAATCAGCAAGGCTTCGCCGCTGTGCGCTTCACCGAATTCCGCGAAGATTTCAACCATCAGCATCAGAACGTTCGCAAGGATGACGCCAGCGGCATCGAATATGGAGACTTGCCGAAATTTGTGGACTTCGACTA
>DATFVD010000176.1:0-3003 GCA_035260505.1 Terriglobales bacterium | reverse complement strand
CTCTGTGCTCACTGCAAGAAGAGCCGCGCAGCATTTTAGGCTCTCTTCGGCTGACGACGCTTGCGAGCATTTGTATATTCTGATCGTACGATCAAGCCTAGGCCCGTCTCCACCTAATGCTGGCAGATACACCGTTGCCTCGCGGTTTCGGTGCCGCTCTTGCGAGCGTGGATACATTTTTCCAAGGGCTCCAGAACAGTTCGTTGCCTCCCCGCTCTGCCTTGTAGGCTACGTGCGATGGGACGCACGGTCTGATCGAGTTCCTCCTCTCCAGACAATCATCTTCAGCAGCTTTCCAGGTCGCACGAAGGGTTGCCGACCATTCGCCCGGAATCAGTGTGAGCCCACAGGTCGAACACAAACAATTCATTGGAAATGGGCACCTCATCGGCTCATCGCTTAGGTGAACCGCATGCTTCTTCGCCTTGATATGCAATCGGACGGGTCACCGCATTTTCTAAGAGTGCCACAGGAAAGACCGATGTATGATTCGACATCTAGCCCGCGTACGTCACGTTCACCGTGCGAGGAATTGTCGGGACCAAGGCGCGGACCTTCCGAGATTGGGTCACCCACAAGTACACGAAGTCCCATGGCAGACTGGCAAATGCGAACAAAGCGGCCGCTCCGAGGACCGGTGCGCGAGGAAGCGGGGCCGACGCTCAAAAACTACATCACGCCCGCCGGGTTGCAGCGGCTGAAAGACGAGCATCTGTTCCTACTGAGTCGCGAGCGGCCCGCGGTGGTGGAAGTCGTAGCGTGGGCTGCTAGTAACGGGGACCGCAGTGAAAACGCCGATTACCTCTACGGCAAGCGACGGTTAGGCCAGATCGATTCGCGGATTCGCTTTCTCACGAAACGCATTGACGCGGCCGTGGTCGTCGATCCCGCCGCTCCGCGGTCGGGGTCAGCCGCTACGCGCGTCTTCTTCGGCGCAACCGTGACCCACAAGGACGCCGCCGGCCTTGAACACGTCGTCTCGATCGTAGGCATCGACGAGGTGGACCTCGACCGCGGCTACATCAGTTGGCGCTCGCCTGTCGCCAATGCGCTGATGAAGGCGAGCCCCGGCGACCGTGTGGACCTGCGCGCGCCAGCGAAGACGGAGCATCTCGAGGTCATCGAGGTCGAGTACTCGCCGATTCCGATGGATCCTTTCCGCGAACCGCTAGGAGCTCAGTCGAAGATGTCCGGCTCGCAGGTTTAGAGCAGCAAGACGAACGGTGCGGAAAGAACCGCCAGAGTGTCCTGAACTCGCCGTTACTGCTTTGTGGGAGACGGGAACTCCGGGCTCACGTGTCATGTTGCCCCTAGGTGCTGATGAAGCGACTGCCCTGGTCATTACAGACACGCAACAAGCCGGGCTTCAGCCCCCGACGTATGCCTTCGCCCCCCCCCAAAAAAAATCGTCACCCGTGTCGATTCGGCACCTTCTCGTTCGACGTATCGGTAGAGCATCAATTAAGCTCTGAACTTGAACGTCAGACCAACTCAACCCGAAAGGACAAACAAAATGCGATTCATGGTCATCGTCAAAGCCACAAAAGACTCCGAAAACGAAGGCGCACCCCCCGATCCCCAGCTCATGGCCGACATGAACAAATTCAACGACGAGCTCTTAGAAGCCGGAGTCTTGTTAGGCTACGACGGTCTTCACCCCTCCTCCAAAGGCGCGCGCGTCCACTTCTCCGGCAAGAACCGCACCGTCATTGACGGCCCCTTCGCCGAAAGCAAGGAACTCATCGCCGGCTTCTGGTTCTGGCAGGTCAAGTCTCTCGAAGAGGCCATCGAGTGGGTCAAGCGATGCCCCAACCCCCATGAAGGCGACACCGACATAGAGATCCGCCAGATCTTGGAGCCCGAAGACTTCGCATCTGCCTTCAACGACGAGGAAATTCAGAAGGAAAAAAACTTCCGCGCTCAAATGGCAGCTCAAGCAGCCAAGAAATAGTCCCACTTGCACTGACGTATCCAAACTGGTGCGATCGGTAGCACGCTGAATGTCCGAAAAATGTAGGTTCGCACAATTACTTCTAACGGAGGATCAGATGCGGAAGAACAATATCAGGATCGCCGCTTTAGCATTGATTGTTCTGGTCTTTTTATCCTGTCCGATCTGTTTACGAGCACAGGTGGAAAAGGCGGCTCCCTATCCGGCAATGGCGCTTCTCGATCAGTATTTGATTCCGGACGAGAATGCCGAGATCGCGCTGGCTCGCAGTGCTGCTCCAGCATCGATTTCGGATGCAGCCGAAGTGATGGTGCTGCGGCGCGATGGCTATGCGACCGCGGTGAAAGGCGCGAATGGTTTTCTCTGCATTGTCGAGCGATCATGGGCGAACCCGAGCGATGCGTCGGACTTCTGGAATCCCAAAATGCGCGCCCCCACTTGCTACAATCCGGCAGCCGCAAGCACTTTTCTGCCTATCTTTCTTATGAAGACCAGGCTGGCACTCGCAGGAAAATCGAAAGCGGAGATCGGCGCGGCAACCGTGTCGGCACTCGAGAAGAAAGAACTGCCCCCGCTTGCGCCTGGAGCGATGTGCTACATGATGTCGAAGACACAGTATCTGAACGACGGCGCCAAGAGTTGGCATCCACACGTGATGTTTCTTGTTGCGGGTGATGCCGAGAAAAGCTGGGGAGCCAATCTGCCTGGCTCGCCGATTATAGCGGCCAATAACCCTGAACAACGTGTGACCATTTTCATAGTTTTGGCCAATGAATGGTCCGATGGGACACCGGGGCCGTCGACGGCGCACTGACCGCAACTCGAATCGGGTTGCTCATGCAGGTCGGGTAGTGACCGGGGAGTCGGCCTGTCGGCATTAACAAGTTGCCCAAATTGCGATTGCTTCCGCATAACGCTAGTGCTTTATCGGATGCGCGCTTTCAGGAAGAACTGCGCACGAGCACGGAGCTCTGCGCGCGTTCGATAAAGCCGTTAGAAGGAAGCCGCCCGTGATTGCGGCGGACGCGGGCCCTATGCAAATTCAATTGTGG
>DATFVD010000175.1:0-3245 GCA_035260505.1 Terriglobales bacterium | reverse complement strand
GAATGAAATCAAACCACGAACTGAGAATCCTCACTTCATCGCAGCCAGCAGCGCTTCCGCCACGAGCTTCCTGGTCTGTTCATCCATTTGCATCTCCGATGGCCCGGCTTTCAGGCCGGCCTCGTTGGCTAAACGTTTGTTCTTGATTCCGATATAGACGGCGCTGTATGAAGTCTCCCGCATGAGAGAGACGACCTCGGAGCTTTTGCTCGTAAGCTGCGTCAAGCTTATGCCGCCCCAAGCGCCTGTCAATGAGGGAAACGAAGGTTTGGACCAAACTGGTAAGAAGGCAACTGTGCCATGAAGTTTCTACTGCAGCCGGAAGCGTTCATTCATCAGCCGCTGCAGCCGCGGCCGGTAGAGAATATCGTAGGCAAGCTCTTTATCAGGAAACATGTTCAAGGCGGCGCGACGCGCATTCGCGGCCATCTCCGAAGCCTCTTCCAGCGTCAGATCGGGATCCTGGCTGATCACCGACATCACCATGCTCATCATGATCTGCAGCCGCCGCAACCTTCGAGCCTCATCCATGTGCTCATTCTGTTCGGCACCTGCATGTTCCGCCCGCTCAACGTCCATACTGCCCCTGTCTTCTTTCTTCTTTGGATTTGGATGTTGACTTCGTGCCTCGCGTTGGCTCCAACCGCCATTGTGCCAGCTTCCTCCCGCGAATCAAGCTGCCCTTGGCCATACACCTTTGTGACCCGCAAGACAAAGCCCAAGACAAAGCCATAGTGACTGCCGTAATCTGTTAACAGCTAGTCCTGTGGAGGATGCATGGCAGAGCTGAACCGCGCGCCTCAACCCGCTCCCAACGAGAAACTCATCAAGATTTTCGATACCGAGCAGGAAACCGAAGCGCTCGTCGTCAAGGGATTGCTCGAATCTGCAGGCATTGAGTCGGACTTGAAATCGATCGCCGCGGTCCAGGATGCGTTTCCCGGCGTCGGCGGAACGGTCATCCTCGTGCGTGAAGAAGACGCACCCGAAGCTGGAAAAATTATCGAGGCTTACCGTCAACTGCCTCCCCTCGATGATGATGAGACCGCCGATATCGATATCAGTGGAGTGAGAGGCGAATCCGCGTAGAGACGCGGCTTGCCGCGTCTCCTGCAGCGTTCCAAAGAAGACAGGGCAAGCCCAGTCTCTCCACGAGGAATCAGTGGATGAGCGCGACGTCCGGAGTCACAGACTTGCCATCCAGATAGAAACTGACCGCGCCTTCCTCGTCGGTGCGGTAGGTTTTCACCCCAGCTTGCTGCAGCCGCTCCAGCACTTCGCGCCGAGGATGTCCGTATACATTTCGCGCGCCGACGGAAATGACCGCATAGCGCGGATGAACAGTCGCAAGCAGATCGGCAGAAGTTCCGCTCGCGCTTCCATGATGCGCGACCTTCAGCAGCATCGCCTCGGGATGCTGTTCCACGACACGCCGTTCCGCTGGACGTTCCGCGTCTCCCTCGAGCAAAGCAGTCGTCCCGGCGAAAGTCGCCGTAAACACCAGGCAATCGTCGTTTGGCCGCATCGAGCCAGTAACTTGGTCGCGTCCGGGAGCGAGCATGTGGAAATGCGCTCCTCCGTAATCGAATTGATCGCCTTCCTTTTTGACCGAGACTTTCATTCCCGCTCTCTGCGCTTGCGCAACGATAGGGAGCAAAGCGCCCACTGGCCTGTCGATACTCAGCCAGAGTTCCCGCGGATGGAAATTGGCAATCACCGCCGGCATTCCGCCGAGGTGATCAGCATGAGGATGCGTGATCGCGACCACATCGAGACGATCGAAGCCTCGATTCCAAAGATAAGAAGAGACCACCTGTTCGCCGAGATCAAAGTCCGAATGCACCCACTGCGGCAAGCCTCCGGCATCAATGAGGAGAGTGCGGCCCTCGGGCGTAACCAGCAGAATGGAATCGCCTTGCCCGACATCGATGGTCGTCATCTCCATCACGCCGGCGCGACGATGAGGACGAGAGGGGACAAACGCAATCCAGACCGCGACCGCGAACAGCAAGACAAGCGAAGCTACGGCGGCCAGACGCGCGCGCCTCGCTGCCAGCATCGCGAGCGCCAGCGCAGCGATCGAGGCTAGGATCATCGCAAGCGAAGGCATGGCCACGCGCAAGTCGGCAACGGATGCGCCAGCGAGATGGGCGCCGCCGAGCCAGTGCACCGTTCCCGCGATGCCTTCGAGCGCCAAGCCGGAAACCCAAACTGCCGGTTTCGCCAGCGTGGTCGAGATATAGCCCAAGCCGAGAGCTCCGGCGGCGGAAGGCATCAGCACCTGCGTGAGCGGAATCACCGCCAGGTTGGCCGGCATCCCCATGGTGGTGGCGCGATGAAAATAGTACGCCATGGGCAGCGCCAATCCAGCCTGCATCAGCGCCGAGATGAAGAGCAATTCACTCACGCCGATCGCCAAGCGTATAAAGATCGCGGGCAGGGCCAGGCTGAGGCGCTCGCCGATGAATCTCTTGAGCCGCCCAGCGATCAATCGCAGGTCGAGTCGAAATTGCGCCACTGCGGGAGCGACGTGCAAGTCGTAGCTGGCCGCCCGCAACAGCCGTAACCCGCGCGTGTAAGGCAATGTAGTCCGTTCCAGAATCGGCGAGCCTATGCCCGCGATGATGAAGACGGCAAGAAACGTGAGCTGAAAACTGGCGCCAAACAGGGCGTGGGGATCGGCGATCAGAATTCCCAGCGCCGCCGCCCCAATTGCGTTCATCATGTTGCGGTCGCGATAGAGTAGCCGCGCGCCTAAATATATCGCCAGCATCAGCGCGGCGCGCCACACCGGTGGACCGACCCCCACCACGAACGCATATCCAAACGAGACTACGACCGTGGCGATGGCCGCGATCGCGGGATCGACACGAAACTGGCGCAGCGTCCAAAAAATCGCGAGCGCCAGGATGCTCAGGTTCATTCCGGAAACTACCAGCACGTGATAAGTGCCCGAGCGCTGGTACTCGGTACGCGTCGCGGTGCGCAGGAACGTTTCCTCGCCGAGAACCATGGCGTCCATGAGCGAGGCCTCTGACGCGGGCCACAGTTCGTGAATTTTGGCGACGATGCTGGCATGAACGCGCGTCCGCCAGAATTCAATCCGGCTGCCGGAAAAACCGGGAAGCCGCTCAACGTCTTTTGCCTCCGCCGACCCCAGTACGCTGATGCCGTTGTCGCGCAGATAGCATTCATAATCGAAGGCTCCAGGATTGCGGTAATTACGCGCCGGATGCAGCTTCGCG
>DATFVD010000174.1:0-3804 GCA_035260505.1 Terriglobales bacterium | reverse complement strand
ATTTAAAGATTTCGCGGCTCAATGGCTGGCCTGCAAGCTCCCCTGTCAACGCTTCGTCTCGCACCTCGCGATGCGTTACGCATGACTCGGGGCCAGTCTGGTTTGCTATTCCTTTACTGTTGAGGACTTTCACCTTTTACTCTTTGCGCAGTCTCCCGGCGCACTACCGTGCTTTATTTTCCGTTTCGTGCGCGCACCCCAAATGCATCAGTCAACGACTTCCAAGAGTCGCCACGGGTGGTTCCAGGATTCGTCTGAGCACGATTCACCTCAAGCGGAATCATATTTCTACCAGGGCAGAGGGCCAGCGTCGTTGAAAAATCCTCCAGTAGGGCCATCATCTTCGAGCGTGGCAAGCTCGATCACGATCCTGGCTCCCTCCTGTACGGTCCGAGTACCCTTGAATCCGTTCAGATCCGTCGCAATGAAACCGGGAGTGGCTGTGTTGATCTTGATACGTGAATGAGTCTCCGTTCGCTTGAACGCATTTGCGTATTGTATGGTCAGCATCGACACCGCAGCCTTGGATGATGCATAAGCAAGAATTGTGTCTTCGCGGCTGAACATGGAATTTGGGTCGCTGGCCAGAGCGAGAGACGCCGTTGTACTCGCCACGTTGACAATGCGCGGATGTTGAGAGGCCTGCAAGAAGGGCAGCATCGCCTGGATCATGCGCACAGGACCGAAGACGTTCGTTTCGTACGTCTGCCTCATCTCAGCTACAGTGATCTCCAGAGCAGGACGGCTCACAAGAATTCCCGCGTTGTTGATCAAGACGTCTACGTGCTTCAGTTCTCGCGAGAAATGCTCGGCTAAGGCAGCCACGCTTTCATGGCTCGTCACGTCTAGTTGCACAGGAATCAGTTCTAATCCCGGCGCCGCCAATTCTCGGACAGCCTGCTCTCCGCGAGCCTGGTCTCGGCTTCCGAGGTAGACCCGGAAGCCTCGTCGAGCTAACTGTCGTGCTACTTCTTTTCCGAGCCCTTTGTTGGCGCCAGTAACCAGCGCGATGCTAGTGAGCATGTTGTTCACACCTTTCTGAGATCCGAGAGAGTTGCCCGCCACAAGCGAATTGCGTGACATCTATAGATAGAATGCTGGCGTGCCACGGATCTCACAGCCACGCAAGCACCATTTCAGAACTTCAAATCGGGTAACCCTTTTACATCCTCCACGTCGGTTGAGACGCTGATGCTGTGCCATGCCTTGGCGTCGGATTCCCGCTTTTCCTCGGCGAGGCGGGCATACTGCACGGCATCGTCAGACTCGGCTCATAATGAACTCTTTCGCTAATCGAATGCGACAGATGAAGGGTCAAACCGTTGGAGTGGAGCCACCGTCGATTCGGAAGGTCGTACCTGTCATGAAGTCACTGAGCGGACTTGCGAGATAGCAGACAGCCGCTGCAATATCTCGGGGTTCACCCAGTCTGTCAACGGTCTGATGGATGATGTTCTTGAGTACGAACTCCTGTCCGGCCTTCGGGTCGTCGCTTCCTGCCTGTTTTTGTGCGACCTCTGCAAACCAGGAATCGAGTTGCGGCGTGTAAATCAGCCCAGGCATGATGCCATTTGAAGTGACACCTGTGCCAGCTAATGCTTTCGACAAACTCAGAGTGAGATTGTTTAACGCGGCCTTCGCTGCACCATATCCGGCAAATTGAGCGTGAGGAGAAATCGCATTGCGGGACGAAATCTGAATCACCCGTCCCCACCCACGTTCCCGCATGCCCGGAACGAATGCCTGGATGAGTCGGACCGCTGGAATCAGGTTTTGGTCGTAGTTCTTCGCCCACTCTTCTGCAGAAGCGTCGAACCATGTGGGATGCGCCACGCTCGCAGAACCGCCAACATTGTTTACCAGGATGTCCATACCGTTGGACACCCGTTCTACAACCTGGATGACAGTCGCGATTTCTTCTGAAGAGTTCAAATCTCCCAGAATCGCTTCCGCGTGACCTCCCGCAGCTCTGATCTGAGCAACGACGGCATCGACCCGCTCCTGATTCCTTCCATGAACGAGAACTGTGGCCCCTTCTCCGGCGAGCATTCTTGCTATCTCTGCACCAATCCCGGAGCTGCTTCCTGTGACGAGCGCTCGCTTTCCAGTAAGTTTCAAATCCATATCGTCTTGGAGTCTATGTATACGTCTGTATACATGCCCCAGTTTGGATAGTATACAACTGTAAACATGAAGACAAGTAGAGTCATACCCGGAAACACGACGACCAAGCCGAACCGGCGGCGGGATGCCATAGAAACAAAGAAGGCAATTCTGCGCTCTGCGCGGACTGCGTTTGCCCAATTTGGTTATGACGGTGTGGGTGTAAGGGAAATAGCGAAAGGAGCCGGTGTAACGGGCATCCTGGTCAATCGTTATTTTGGCTCTAAGGAAAATCTATTCTCAGAAGTCATTGCATCCACGATGGAAAGTCCGGGGATACTGACGCAACAGACCCTTCGGCCAAGCCGAGAGCGTTCCGAGATTTGCAAAAAGATCGCGACTGCTCTGGTATTGAAAACATCGCCCAAATCGGAGCAACTTGATGGCTTTCTTATCCTGTTGCGATCAGCATCGAATCCCCGTGCAGCGCTTATCTGGCGTGAAAGGATCGAGAAACACTACGAGGTCTCTCTTTCGGGAGCACTGTCCGGTCCGAAGAAGAAGGAGCGAGCAGGATTGATTCTTGCAGTGATTGCCGGGGTCCAGATTCTCCGGCAGGCCATCTGCATAACGTCTCTGTCAGAAGCATCACCTGATTGGCTCATCGAGAGGTTGGCACATTTGCTTGAGAGTGTCGTTAGCTGAGAGACGATCACATTGGGCTAGGAACTCCATACCGTCCCCAAACTGTTCGCGTAATCGTACTAAGCAGGGTCCTATTCCGGAAAAACGATCTCGCATCTGTAGTGCGTCGAGTTTGTTCTTCTTCTCGTCTGTCTACGACATTCAGAAACGTCACCTTGGCTTGGAAGGCATTTGCGAGCGATCGCACCTGTTGAAGGATTCTGTAATTCTGGAAGTCCAGCGTCAAATCTCGCTCGAAATGCACCGCGCATAGAATGCTATTGACGGCGCGTCATGTTAAGACATGGGTGGATCGCTTCGGCGCCGCATTAGACACACTCCATGTAGTGGATGCCAAGGCGTTTGGACTTCCGCCCGATGAGGTTCCAAATGTCTTGTTGAGACGCACCGCGGATCTGAAGCACTATTGCGATTATTACTTTGGCGGGACCGTTGTGCCGGGAAAGCAGAGTCCAACGGTTTTTATCATTGCCGGCGGATGGTCAGCCTTCCGGAAGCAATCCAAGTTGCCGTATAGTGAGAGCATTTCAAACCGGGGGCTATGCGGCCTTCTTCTGAATTTCCGTCTCCTGTTCGTTTTGCATTGCCGGATACCAGCGAACGAAGGTCTCCCGGAGTTGGTTATTGAGCACCTTTCCACATTTCGAGCAGGGAATCTGTTGGCTCACGTACCCGGTGGTTTGGTGCGTGACCATCGCTCTTTGAACCTCCCGCAGTAGCTCCTTAGCTTCCGACAACGTTAGCCCAAGAGTCTCTGGCCGCAGAGAGCGACGTTCCAGCTTGGTCACTTCGTGCACCACTTCTGTTTGGCCGGAATCGGACTCGATGATGAGTTGTAACTTTAGTTTCATCAGTGCCGGCCTCCTCTCGAGTTCATCCATTCCGGCGCGCCTTCGGCATATTGCCGAAGCTGACGATTTACTCTGCGCCGGTCAAAGCGATGCAGCATGAGCCACTCTTGCCAAGGCTGCAGCTCCTCGAGGCGGTAATCGAGAG
>DATFVD010000173.1:0-4696 GCA_035260505.1 Terriglobales bacterium | reverse complement strand
CCTGTCCCGCTCTGGCTCTTCTTTTGCGATAGCCGGACGCCGTCCTCAGCATGCACGGTCTTGAGCATCTGCTGCCCGGTAAAGTGTAGCGTCACCCGTCCCGCAGCTGCTTCGGCCTGCTGGAATCCCTGGTTCTGCGCTCCCCGGTCCCGCAGTCTCTGGTTCTGCTCTCCGTCTCCGGAAGCGAGTTGCACGTTGCCGCTGAGAATCGCCGTGGTCAGTTGATTCCGCGTTCCGGTCAAAAACAGTTCGGCGCGATCGGAACGCGCGTGCGCACCCGCCCTACCATGGAACTCGCTCCGCACATTGCCCTCGGCAAGAATCCGATCCACCGTGTTGTCCTCGCGTAGGAAGAACGTCGTCTGGTCGGACTGCAGTTGCTGCCCTTCCCGTGTCAGTCGAACCGCAGTAAGCACGACCTGCCGGGGCTGCTTCGAAATCATGCCGCGATCTGCATTCAGACGAAGCGGTTGCGGCCTGCTAACATCCAACGCGACGGACGACAGCAAGGTCATCGTCCCCGTCTTTGCCACATATTCGATACCCACAGCCGAACCGGATGCTTGGGGAGTCTGAAATACCACCTTCCCGGTGGCGGAAGCGTTCCCCGTATTCTTGTTGAAGACCAGCCCGTTGGTTTCAAGATGGATGGGGTCTCTTATTTGCTCCGGAGCCGTCTGGTCCGAATGCCGCATCCCCTCGGGATTCGCCTCCAGGTCAATCAGCACCGTGCCCTTCGCGCTGACATTTCCCGACGCGGGATCGTACTCGAAATCATCCCCGGTAATTCGGTCAAAGCGGCCGGCATTCTTGCCGTAGATGACAATCTTGACGTTGTGCAACTCCGCCCGCCCGCCCCCTTTGAACTGAACCGCCTTGGAAGCGCTCACGGTAAACAGGGTTCGGCCTTCTTCGGACTTGGAGATGGAAAAGCCCTCGGCCGTTTGCTGAATCTCCAGGCCGATTTTCGCCGGAATATTGTGGACGGCCTTACTGACACGCCAGCGCGTGTAGAAATACATCCCCGCGACCGTCGCAATCATCAGAATCGCGCCCAAGGCGAACCAGCGGCGCAGACGTGAAAACGGAGGGGCCATCAGAGCCTAGTGTAACTCGCCAAGAATCAGTTCTCAGTTCCCGGTTCTCAGTTCTCAGTCAACCCGGTTTTCCACTGAGAACTGAGAACTGAGAACCGGGAACTGAGACCTATGCCCGTCGCACCAGCGTCCCCGCAAGCAGATCGTGCAGTCCCTGCTTTCGCTCCGTGAACCCGACCATGATGTAGCCGATGCCCAGGATCATAGCGGACAGCCACTTCGCAAAATGTCTTCCAGTCGCGCGTTCAAAGGAGATTCGGTTGCCATTGAGATCGGTAACTTTCATCCCAAAGATCATCTTGCCCAGCGTTGCCTGGTACGACGAACTCTCCATAAAGGCCTCGTACAGCCATGAGCCAAAAATCAACAAAATGATCGTAATGCCGCCGCCCAAAATACGAAGTCCCGCGTGGGGAATGCCACTCATCATTCCCGCCATCCCGAGGCCACCAAAAATCATGCCCACGGGAGCCACCACCAACCGCAAGATGATGGCGTCAATAATGGCCGCAACCACCCGAATCCAAAATCCTCCGTAGCCAACTCCCGCGAGTGGGGCAACCGCCTGGTACGAAGGGGCTGGGGCCACGTGTGGCGACACTTGGCTGGGCGACGCAACGTCGGGCGCTGTCGGGACGGCGCCCTGAGTCGGGCCCATGGGCGTTCCACAACGATTACAAAACTGGGCCGCAGCGGCATTCTGCGCGCCGCACTTGTTGCAGAAGAAAATTCCGTTCATGACCCGGCACTATAGAGATGGATTGGCTTCTTGTCAAAGGGGAGTAGCACACGGAGGGTGGACCGCAGAAAGACACCAACCTGCACTCACCGGGCGCGCACGACGTCTCGCAAAGTCAACTCCAACCCACCGAAATCCGGATGGTCGTTCATGCCGAGCGAGTAGGCGATGTCCAGCCGGTCGCCGGCCAGCAACTGCAACCGGTCACACGATTCTTTCAGACCCCAGCCCATCGCTTTGAATCCGATGTTGTCACGCCATGATGGTGAAGCTTGTGTGGTGGCGGGGCTCTGCCCCGTCCCCACACCATCTCGTTTCGGGATCGCCGCTGCGTCGGGATGGCAGCGCGGAGTGAAATCTGCGGCTGCGGCCACGATGGCCATTCCCCCATTGACCGCTGGCGCCACTCGCAGACGGACATGTTTCTCTTTCACCGCCTGCGGAGGCGCCATCAGCCGCACCTCCCGTGCAGCGAAAACTGGCTCGCGATTCTCCATCCCAAAAGGTTCCAGCAAAAGCAGCGCCTGGTGAAGTTCCGGCGTGATTTCTCGGATCGGAAGTTCGCGATCGAACTCAAGCTGCGGTTCGAAATCAGCGGGAGTGAGTCGCGCGCGTGCGTAGCCATCGAGATGCTGGCGCAGTTTCTCCACATTGGCGCTGGGCAGCGCGAAGCCAACTGCGTGCGCGTGTCCGCCGTAACGGGAAAACAGTTCGTGACACGATTCGATCGCATGCAGCAGATGGAACGCCGGGATCGATCGTCCCGAGCCGTGCGCTTCGTCACCCTCACGCGAGATGACCAGCGTCGGCCGCCCGTGGCGTTCCACCACCCGCGACGCCGTGATGCCTATCACGCCGCGATGCCATCCTTCCCCATCCACCACCACGCAATACGCTTTGCGCAATGCGGGCTCTTCGTCAAGACGACGAAAGATGCTGTCCATGATGCGCCGCTCTTCGTCCTGACGCTCCGCGTTTAATTGGTCCAACCGGCTGGCAAGCTTCCGTGCGCGCTCCATGTCTTTCTCATTGAAAAGATCGACCACGTCGCGGGCCACGTCCATGCGTCCGGCAGCGTTCAGGCGAGGTGCGATGCGGAAGGCAACTTCGGTCGCGGTCAGCGCCCGTCCGTCGCCGAGCTTAGCAACTTCGAGCAGCGCCTTCAGCCCAACGTTCACCGGACGACGCAGCCCTTGCAATCCCAGCTTCGCAAACACCCGATTCTCACCCAGCAACGGGACGGCATCGGCGATCGTCGCAATGGCCACGACCTTCATGAACGACATCAGCAGGCGCGACTGATCTTTCACATCCAGCCGCCGCTGCATCAATCCCTGGGCCAACTTGAACGCCACGCCAGCGCCGCACAAATACTTGCACGGATAATCGCAGCCTTCTTGATTTGGATTCACTACAGCCAGCGCCTGTGGAACGCCGTCCATTCCCGGCAGATGATGATCGGTGACGATCAGGTCCACTCCGGTGCGTCGCGCAGTTTCGGCGGCGGCGAACCCGCGGATGCCGGTGTCCACGCTGATGATCAGCCGCACGCCCTCAGCAGCCGCGCGCTCGATCACCTCGTCGCGCATCCCATAGCCTTCGCGGATGCGGTGCGGCACATGAAAGTCAGCCGCTCCGCCACAAAGCTCGATCGCCGTCTTGAGAATGACGATGGCCGTTGTGCCATCCACGTCGTAGTCGCCGTAAATCAGGACTTTCTCTTTTCGCTCAATCGCGGCTTCCAGCCGATCAAGCGCCGATTTCATCCCGCTCATCCGCAGCGGATCGTGGAGGTCGGCAAGTTGAGGCGAAAGAAAATGTGCCGCCGCTTCCGGTTCGTCGATCCCACGACCGACGAGCAAATCGGCAAGCACGGGCAAAGCAGAAGAAGAGATTTTCAGTTTGGAATCATGCAACGCAGCTTCGAGAACCCTGGCCTTAGGAGAATTCAGCGGATTGGAGATCCATCGCATGAGGCAGGTCTTAGGTGCCAGGTCTCAGGTGTCAGGGAATTTGTAAGCCGGTCAATCGCGCGGTTTTCCTAAGACCTGAGACCTGCCACCTGAGACCTGCCCTACCTCTCTTCGTCCTGGTCAGGCTCATCGATCATGAATCCGCCGCTGTCATCCGCCAGTTCGCGGAGGTGCTGATAATGCTCATACCATTCGGTGCCGGCTTCATAAACGAAGACGCATCCCTGGTATGCCCATCCCAGTTGCACGAATCCGGTCTTTCCGACGTAGGTCTTCAGCCAGCGGCCTTCTTCCAGATCTTCTTCGCTTCTGTAATCGCCGTCAGCCAGGCGCTGGGACAAGCGCTCTAACTCTTCGCGATCGAGGGCCCAGGAATGCATGGTCAGGAAGGGCGCGCCCGTAGACTTGGCCAGCTCCACGAAATCTTTCCAGCCATCCGGATTATGTTCCGAATCCCACAGCACGCTGGGAACTTCTTCGCACTCGACATAGCCAAAGAAACGGCGCATGCCAAGACCCTCAATGAAGGCCGTCATATCGTCTTTCATGCCCGTCAGGTCATCTGGATGTGGAGACATGGAGTGTCATTATTGTACGGCTTGGCCCAGTCAGACGCCACTGCGAAGGCCGTCGTTAGTCGCTAGTCCTTGGTCGTTGGGCAAACCCTTTCTGTGAAATGTTGCTTCGGCCTGTCCATGCGGGTTGACGAGGTGGCGGACGACTAACGACGAACGACCAACGACTGGTCCGCTTGTGTTAGACTTTCTGTTCACAAAAAACAACGCGTCAATCATGCTTTTTTCCAAAGAATATGTGGGCTATCTGGCCCGCGAAGTCTCCAAAAAACTGGTGGCGAGCGGTCTCATCGAGACCAAGGCGATGCCTGC
>DATFVD010000172.1:0-8390 GCA_035260505.1 Terriglobales bacterium | reverse complement strand
TAGGTGCGCCGTGACCTGAAGGCCTTGCGCAACTCTTCGGTGAAGAGCGCCGGTTGCTCGAATGCGGCGAAATGCCCGCCTTTGTCGAGCTCATTCCAATAGAACAGGTTCGGCCATAGCGCCTCGGCCCATGCTCTAGGCGGGCTGAAAATCTCGTGCGGGAAGACCGACGCCGCCATAGGCAGTTCGAGCCGCCCTTTGGAAAGGCTTGCCGAGCCGGCGCGGGTATTCTCCCAGTAGATGCGAGCAGACGATGCGGCACTGTTGGTGAACCAATAGAGGCTGATGTTGTCGAGCATCGCGTCGACATTCAGCGCATCTTCGGGATTGCCGTGATTGTCGGTCCACGCTTGGAACTTCTCGTAGATCCACAGCGCTTGGCCCGCGGGCGAATCCGCTAGCGGATAGCCTATCGTTTGCGGCCGAGTCGCTTGCTCGCGGAAGTAGCCACTCTGATCGTTTGCAAACCGCGCCGCACCGTCCATGGCCCTGCGTTCGGCAGGCGTCGGATTGTCCGGCGCCTTCTCTGGGAAAACGAATTGCCAGTTCACGTGGGCTGCAATCAGGCCTTGAGGCCGCTGCTGAGCCAAGGCGTGCGTCACTCCAGCACCCCAATCGCCGCCCTGGGCGACCCAGCGGTCGTAGCCGAGGCGTTGCATCAGCGTTGCCCAGGCGCGGGCGATCCGATCGACGTCCCAGCCTGTCTCGGTCGGCTTATCGGAAAACGCGAAGCCCGGGAGCGACGGCACGACGACATGGAATGCGTCTTCCGCGCGCCCGCCGTAGCGCGTGGGATCGCTGAGCGGGCGCATGATCCCCATGAACTCCACGAACGATCCCGGCCATCCATGTGTGAGAATGATCGGCAGCGCATTCGGGTGCGGCGAGCGCACGTGAAAGAAATGAATGCCGAGTCCATCTATCCGCGTGCGATACTGCGGGAAGGCGTTGATACGGGCCTCGAACCGACGCAAGTCGTACTTGTCGCGCCAATAGGCGATCAACGCCTGGGCCTTTTCGAGCGGAACACCCTGCGACCAGTCTCCGACCGTCTCGCGCTCCGGCCAGCGAGTCATACTCAGCCTGCGCTTCAAGTCGCGGGGTGCATCCTGAGGAAAGCTGGCTTGGAATGGTGTCAGCGCTTCGGAAGCAGGCGGCAATATAAAGCCCGCCGGCGCTGCGCGCGCCTCAAGCGGATCTGTCAGGATCGCACCTAGGCCGCCCAGCGCGCCGAGGCTCGCCGCAGCCTTCAGTACGGTGCGTCGCATAGGGACGGCGCCAGGCGTCGCGATCTTGCCCTCGAGTTTCGCGCTCATATCGTTCTCCAAATGAAGAAAGGGGTCGGCCGGATCACACCCGTGTCTGAAAAGCTTCTGTTGCGCTTAGCAGACGCACGCATTAGGACCCGATATGAATCGGGAAGTCGTAATTCGGTCACTGAAGCTTGAACACCATGATGGTGCCTCCTCGAGGCACATCAATCTTCGTCCCTTGGACCTTGTCTACGCCGTCTTGAAGGCCTCGTATGTCGAGGTCCCAGCCGGTAGTGACTGCAACGTACTGTTCCCCATCTACCTCGAATGACGTCGGGACGCCGATTGCTCCGGAGGGCAGCGGGAAGCTCCACAGTTGTTTGCCGTTGCGCGCGTCAAACGCCCTGAACAATCGATCCGGAGTTCCAGCAGCGAAGAGAATGTCTCCGCCCGTAACCAGAAGGGGGGCATAGAGGACAGTCTTGAAGTTGTGCTGCCACACCCGCTTCCCGCTGTTCAGATCCCAGGCCTGTAGTTCTCCCATATGATCGGAAGCACCAGCGGCGGTACGGATCGATCCGAAAATGCTTTCGGTCTCATACCCGACATAGAACCCGTTGGATTCTGGTTCGGGGACCTTGCCCTTCGGGAGAAACCCGCAGATGTTGTTGTTCGAGGGAACGTACAGGAGTCTTGTCTGCGGGCTCCACGCCTCTGGCGGCCAGTTCTTGGCCCCGCCAATGCTCGGGCAGAACGCGGCACCCTGTCTCGCGCCCGGCCGCTTGGATTCATCGACCGTGGGACGACCCGTCTTCGGGTCGATCGATGTGAAAACGTTGTTGTTGGAAAACGGGAAAGCGCGAAGGAACTTGAGACGATCGCGATCCAATATCCAAAGGTAGCCGTTGCGACCCGCGTGCGTAGCGGTCTTTGTAGGCCGTCCGTCGATCTCGGTGTCGATCAGGAGCGGCGCCGATACTTCATCCCAGTCCCAGCTGTCATGCGGCGTGTACTGGTGATAGCTCTTGATCTTGCCGGTATCTGCATCAAGCGCGAGCGTCGAGTTGGTATAGAGGTTGTCGCCGGGCCGCTCGTCCGCGACCCAGGGCCCTGGATTTCCCGTGCCCCAATAAATCGTGTTCGTTGCGAGGTCATAGACCCCCGTAATCCAAGTCGATCCGCCGCCTCGCTTGTAGGACTCTCCTTTCCAGGTGTCCCCACCAGGTTCGCCCGGCCCGGGTACTGTGTACGTTTTCCAAAATCTCTTTCCGGTAAGCGCATCGAATGCAATCACTGAGCCTCTGACGCCAAACTCGCCGCCTGAATAACCGACGATGATCTTGCCGTGCACCGCAAGCGGTGCCACTGTCGAGTAACAACCCGTCTTATAGTCATCGATTGGAACGGTCCAGACCTCTTTGCCGGAAGCCGCGTCAAGAGCGACGAGCGCACAATCGGTGGTCGCCATGTAGAGGTAGTCACCGTACAGAGCGACTCCGCGGTTTGTGGGATGGAGTTGAAACAGGCCGTCCGGATACTTCTTTGCGTAACGCCAGAGTTGCGTGCCAGTCTTGGCGTCAAGGGCTATGACGTTATTTTGAGGCGTCGTTATGAACATGCGCCCACGGTTGACGATCGCCGTCGTTTCGTGAGCCCCAAGCAGGTCAGTGTTCAAAGACCAGGCCACTGACAGTTTGTGAATGTTGGCTGACGTGATTTGTTTCAGCGGGCTGAAGCCCCAACCGTCATACGTTCGCCGATACATGAGCCAATCGCCGTCGTCCGGGCGCTCGAGCCGGGTATCCGTAACCGTCGGGTACGATGTAGGAGGAGCCGCGTGCAATTGCTGAGCAACAAGCAACGTGACAAATAGCGCACCAACGAATCGCACCAATAGATGGTGACTGAACGTCATTGAGTTGCTCCTTTGCTTAGTGGGACGGCGTAGATCCGAAATGGCAGACTGGGTGATTGACTCCTGCGTGATGGATCGAAGAAGAACGAAAGCTGCCCCTCAGTGACCCAGGCAGTCGTGCCGACGCGTGTAACCGACGTCGGCTCTCGGAATCCGCCGCGTATCGTCGACGTCTTAAACTCGTCTCCTTCGATATCCAGCCGATCCAAGGTTCCCGCGCCTTCGACAAGGAGGAAGCTCTTTTCGCCAAGCGGCCGAAGCGCGTCCGGAAAGGCGAGAGGCCGGCCGTGAAGCTTCGTCACCCGGCCCGGTCGTCCTTCTTCGATTTCGATGCGAAAGAGCTCGCCCGCCGAGAACATCGTCACGTAGAGATTGCCGTCACCGCCAAAGGCAATGCCATCAAGCCCGGCGCCCCCTCCAGGAGGTGGCAAGAATTGGTCGCTGGAAGCGAACGTCTCGAAAGTCGTGGCTCCCGGACGCAGCCTCAAAACGTTTGGTCCAGAACTGTCGGTGACGTAGACCGCGCCGCTGGCGTCGATCGCGATGTCATTGCAGTAGGGATGAGCGCCCGGCAAGGCAACGCTGCGCCTGGCAGCGCCCGTCCTGAGATCGAAGCCAATCAGAAGGCTGACGTGATCGTGGCCGCCCGAAGATCCTCCTGATTCGCTAAGGTCATTCGAGCAGGCCCAGAGGATCTTGGATGCATCGTCCGCAAACACGCCCAGAATGGACCGCGACTGCGATGAGCCCGACGGAACAAACACTTCAGTCTTGCCGGTTTGTGGACTGACGCGAACAATACCGCCTTCGCCAAGTCGACCAATGAACAATGTTCCATCAAGGGTCGAAGTGATGCTCTCCGGAAAAGCCCTCGCCCCTGGAAGCGCGATCGATTGCAGGTCCGCGTCCTCTGCTGTCGTATGCATGGCGGATGAGAGCAACGCAATGGTCACGCTCGCCCGCACGAGACGCGTGAATGAAAAATGTGAAGTTCTATCCATCTCAATCATTGGAGAAGGCCTGTGATCATGGGGTGTTACCGGCTGGAAGTTCCCAGAAGTTGCATTTCCCAGGCGAATGCGACCCCGCTTGCACCGCCGTGCTCGGTGAGGATCTTCGCGACGTCTGCAAGCGTGGACTCGCGCGCCCAATCACGTTGCCATTCGCCGCTCAGAGCGATCCACGTGATGGGAACGATCCCCGCTTGCACCATGCGCCGAACCGCCATGTCGTGAGCTTCCACGGATACGCCGCCTGAAGCGTCCGTGACGACATACACTTCGTAGCCTTCACCGAGGGCGTGGATCGCGGGCATCGCCAGGCACATCTCGGTCCAAAGGGCGGCCAGGACCAGCTTCCTGCGCCCGGTTGCCTTCACGGCGTCCACGACCCGTTGGTCCTGCCATGCATTGATGTAGCTCCGGTCGATCGGCTTCTGATCCGGAAACACGTCTTGAAGACCCTTGATAATTCTTCCTCCGCGAGCTTCGAGGACCGTGGTCAGGATGACCGGCACCTTGAAGGCCTTGGCGAACTTGGCGAGCCCGATCACGTTGTTCACGATCATCGTCGGCTCGTGGCTGTGAAGATTCGCGACCTGGAACGGTTGGTGATCGATCAGGACGACGACGCATTCCCCAGGTGTCAGCAAAGCCGAAAGCCCGGTCAGGTCTGATTTCGACGACCGCCGTTCAGCGGCGCTCGCTTGTGCTGGCGCCTGTTTTCCGCGCGAGGGATCACCCTGCGCAAGCACGAGGCCGCTGGTAGCGGGGACCGCGATCGCGCCAGCGGCGAGTCCCATGAAGTTACGACGTTGGTTTGACATGGCTGCGCTCCTTAATAAGTGTCCAAGACCCGTTCCGCTTACCGGCCACGGGTCGCTTTCCTGCGTGCCCTAATTGCGATACCGACGTAGGCGAGGAGATCTTCTGCGGCGATCGGCTTTGCGAGATAGCAAAGCGCGCCGGCCTCCAGCGCTTGCTTGCGCGCGGCCTCCTCGGGGTAGGCCGTGACGAGAATGGTGGGAAAGGGGTGTCCCGACGTAACCAGGTGAAGGTGCAATGCGAGTCCGTCCGTACCCGGCATGCGCATGTCCGCGATTAAGGCAGCAGCGCTCGCGGAATGCGGGGAATTCAGAAACGCTTCAGCGGAAGCAAACGTCGCCGTGCGGAAACCGGCCGAGGCGAGCAGATCCTTCGTCGTGTCGCGCGTCGATTCGTCGTCGTCCACGACTACGACGAGGGATTTTTTCGGCTGCCGCTTCAGTTTCCCCATGGCTGGACGCCAGCCTAGGTCCACCGACGGCGCGAAACTATTGGACCGGAGTAGCTCGGACTACGACTTTGGTTTAGCCAGCGTGTCGCCCATGCGCACAAGCTCCGGCAGGGACTTCGCCTGCATCTTGCGCATGATCTGCGCCCGGTGGACCTTGACGGTTGCTTCGGCTACGCCGAGCTCGGCGGCGATGCGCTTGTTCGCCTGCCCGGCGGTGACCAGGGGCATGATTTCGCGTTCGCGTTCGGTGAGCGTGGCGAAGCGTTGCTCGAACTCTGCGACCGCCGCCGCCGCGCGGCGTTGTGCGCGATCGCGCTCGATGCCTGCATGGATGGCGTCGAGCAGTTCCTGTTCGCGGAACGGCTTGCTGAGAAACTCGACCGCTCCCGCCTTGATCGCGCGTACCGACATCGGGATGTCGCCGTGGCCGGTAATGAAAATGACTGGGACGCGCACGCCTGCCCTGGCCAACTCCTCCTGGAACGCGAGTCCGCTCGATCCCGGCAATCTGACGTCGAGCACGAGGCAGCTTGGGACATCGGCGCGACTCGCCTGCAGGAACTCCCGCGGCGTAGCGAATACGCAGGGCTCGAGGCCGACGGAGGCGACGAGATCCTGGAGCGCGTGGCGCATCGACGGGTCGTCGTCGACGACAAAGACGACCGGTCGCTCTATCGCCATTTACGCGTCCACCGGCAACGAGAAAGAGAAGGCGGCACCTTGGGGCAGGTTCGGGGTCATCCACAGCCGTCCACCGTGGGCCTCGATAATGTCACGGCTGATGGACAGCCCCATGCCCATGCCTTCGGCCTTGGTCGTATAGAACGCCTCGAAGAGTTGATCCGCAAGGCTTGGGTCGACGCCCGGTCCAGAGTCGCGCACCTCAATCCGGACCGCTTTTGCATCCTCCCTTGCGGAGCCGACGGCGAGTCGATGGGGGCGATCGTTGACTGCGCTCATGGCTTCGACCGCATTCACGATGAGGTTGAGGATGATCTGCTGGATCTGGACGCGGTCGCATTCGACCATCGGCAGATCTACGTCGAGCGAAGTCTCCACCAAAATATTGTTGCGGCGCAACTCGTCGTCCGTGAGTACGAGCACCTCGCGGATCGCCGCGTTAAGGTCGCAGCGCTCCTTGCGCCGCACCTGGCGTTTTACGAGCGCTCGGAGCCGATCGATGACCGCACTTGCCCGCCTAGCGTCGTTGGCGATCCGCTCAAGAGAGCGCTGCGCCTTGTCCAGATCGGGCGGCTCCGCCGAGAGCCACCGCGAGCAGGCAGCGGCACTCGTGGCTATGGCCCCGAGCGGCTGATTCACCTCATGAGCGATCGAAGTGCCGACCAACCCCAAAGTCGTCGCCCGGTTGGCGCGCGCTAGCGCCGCCTGTGCCTTACGCAAAGCTTCTGCCGCCAACATGTGCTCTGTCAGGTTTCGCACAATCATGAGCGCAGCCTCCACGCGGCCCGAATCGCCCCTCAGTGGTGAATGAGACACCGAGACGTAAATGTGGCCGGTCGGAATCGTAATCCACTGCGTGAAATGGACGTGCTCCCCGGCAAAGCAGCGGTCGAGATTCGGCTTGACCGTCTGCTCGAAGAATTCCTCACCTACCAAATCCGCATGGCGCTTGCCGACGATTTGGTGCGCCGGCATCTTCCAGTTGCTCTCGTAGACCGGATTGACCCTCTGAAAACGGTAATCCCTGCCGAGCACCGCCATGGCCTCTTGCGTGCTCTCGAACACCTGATTCGTTATGTGTTCCGCTCGCTCGCGCTCGGCCTCGCGCTTAGCGCTTTCGTCGATATCCAAGCAGACGCCCAGAAAGTGGATCACGCGACCCTCGTGGTCGCGGAATGGGTCCGAGTGCGTCAGGAACCACCGATATTCGCCGTCCGCGCGACGGAGTCGCTGCTTGACGCAAAGGGAGCTTCCGCTCTGGACCGCGTGCGACCAACTCCTCAGCGTCTCCTCACGGTCTTCTGGATGGATCAGATCTAGCCAGCCAAGACGCAGGACCTCGCTCATCGAGCGCCCGGTGTACTCGCTACACCTCTGGTTCAGATACCACGGCACGCCGTCCTGTGTCGTAGCCCACATGAGGATTGGAAAGGCCTCGAGCAAGTTGCCGACGAGCACCTCGCTCATCGGCATTGCCGCCGCTACTTCCTCGGCGCGGCCGGCGATCGCAGCATGGAGCCGACTCAGGCTCTCAGTGGCCTCAGGTTTCATGTCAGTCACGGCAGTACCTCCAGTTGGCCCGTGTCCATAGCCTTTTGCACGTTTACTCCGACCCCGACGAGTTGCTTCAAGTGCGCTTCTCGACTCTCGCGATCCACGATGTAGGCAGACTTTTCGCCTCGATCGAACCCGTCTTTGATAGCGACTAGTGTGCTCCCTGAATCCTAGCTTTTGTCATAGCCCCTCGGCATTCCTCCTTCGCGGCCCCCGATCCTCCTGCGAGGGCTCGTGTAAAGGCCAATCGCGCCGGCCCTCCGCCTTGGGAAAACCCACCGCTTGGGTAAGGACATCGGCAACGACAGCCGACGGGGCTAGGAGAACGCCAACGTTTGGTACGCAGCCTCACCCAAGACGAAGTCCACTAAAACCAAAGTATGTACGACTAACCACCAAAGTCTAATTTCGGCGACCGCCGGACACCGGCACAGTAGACGAACGCATGTCTTCCTGGTTTCAATCGAGTGTTGTCGGCGGATTGCTTCCCCTGGCGATCATCACTAAAGCGCGCATGGTCGCCTTCCTCAGGCGCGGGCCTTTTCTGGTTTTCGGGCGAGTGCCCTCGGCGGGGCGGCACGCAAGAGCTTCGGTCAGGTGCGTTGAGGCTCAGTGAGGGTGGTGCTGGCCGCGCTGTGCGTGGCAGCGGCGAGCGTGCAGGCGCAGGTGCAAAGCGGCGCCAATCCGGCGACCGCAATTGAGGAAGGGGCCGT
>DATFVD010000171.1:0-5110 GCA_035260505.1 Terriglobales bacterium | reverse complement strand
CACGACGTACTGGCCGGCCAGCCGGGCGATGATCTTTTTGGCGTGGGCGCGCTCAAAGCGGAACACGTCCCAGGCGATGCCGTCAATTTGGACGCGATGCGCGCCTTGGTGGGGCGAAGGCTCAAAAGGTTGGCTCATGATGTGTGCGTGCTTTGGTGTGTGTGTCTGTTCGCATATCCCCCTTTTGATCCGTCCATCCGGCACAGAAGTGGCCCAAATGCTTTGTGGAAGCCATTTGGCACACATGATTGGTATGCCTTTTTTATCTCGGAGGTGTCTCTCGCAGTGGACCCCAATACGGTTTCCACTGCGCCATTCTTTACCGATGAAGTTCCGCCATGGTCCAAGATTATATCCTCCCCAGAATGGGAGAAGCTCTTTCCAGAGCAAAAGGGCATAGTGGCCGATAAGTGGTATAGGGCCGTTTTCGATCACGCTAATAGCTTGGGTGGCTTCGCGGATGACGCCAAGATGAAGCTATATGACTTCTATCATAAGGTTCATGCAGAAGCTGTAACGGTCCCACTCGTCCTTGCGATTTTTCGTTTGTTTCCACGCGCAATCCATTTCGTTCTCGGCGCAAGCTTACTGGCCGGAGGAATAACTGCCTTCTGGAGAGCTGCGCACTTACGCTAAGGAGGAGGGCATTAGATTCCGGGGATCGTCTCCGAAAAACTCATCACAAGCTGGCTCGAGCGGCCTAGAGCTCGAGCTTGGCCTCGGCTACGGCCTGGCCGATGCCGCCGGCCGATCAGCTCCCCGTTGTCGCAGAGCCATTGCCGGATCGCATGGTTGGAGTGCGCAGCGTGCACCCGTAAGCAAAAAGGCGATAATATCCAATCATATTGACGACGCGATGAACTCTGAATCTCCCTCACCACCATCGACCGAACCGCCGTCCGGCGACCCATCCCTCATTAAAGAGCAGGCCGCTGTACGCCCTACCGCCACGATCGGCACGTCGGTTGAGCAGCTGGACTTGGGCACGGTAATGAAAATATCGCAGGCGGTGTCCGGCGAGATCGTCCTCGAGAAGTTGATCGAAACTCTAACGGTGATTGCACTCGAACACGCCGGCGCTGAGCGCGGTCTCCTGATCCTGCCGCATGGCGAAGAACTTCGAATCGCTGCGGAAGCCAGAACCGGCCCGGACAAGGTCGAGGTTCAGCTGGGACAAAGGTTGGTCACTCCCGCCGAGCTGCCCGAGTCGCTCCTTCGTTACGTAGTCCGAACTCAGGAGAGCGTGATTCTGGACTCGACGCGCTAGCCTCAGTTCCTGAACTGGATGAGTTCATTGGGCAAGTGATGGCGGCCATTACCCGGCAGTTGGGTGCCGTCTCTTCCATGCTGCGAGTGCTCGATGCCGAACAAAAAAGCATGAGGCTAGAACTGCTCTTCCAAGATGGCCAGGTGATGTCTCCTAACGACGCGAAATATCCAGAGCACTTACGATCCTTGTCGCTTGACGAGATGGGTCTCCCATCATTGGCGGACCCGGTCTCCGTACTCCATCTCGCTGACCCGCGGGCGCTGATGATGCCTAACGGTCTGCGCGCCTATCTACTCGAGTTGGGCATCAGAACCTTGTTGATCATCCCATTGACCTCCCGTGGTGAGGCCAACGGCGTATTGACCTTTCGTTTCACCGAGGAGCGCGATTTTCAAGCGGAAGAGCTCGAGATTGCGAGAGCCTTAGCGACCCAAGCCAGCTTGGCGATTCAGCTCACCCAATTAGCAAAGACGGCCAGACAATCTGCCGTCCTAGAGGAGCGAAATCGATTGGCTGGTGAGATTCACGATTCACTGGCCCAGAATTTTGCCGGCATTTCCATGCAACTCTCGGCTGCAGCCGAGGCAATGAAAAGGAAGAGCAAGGATACCCTAAGCCACGTGGAGCGAGCAACCGACCTGGCCCGGTTTGGCTTATCTGAAGCGCGCCGTTCCGCGCTCAGGCCTGCGATCGGATGTCATTGAAGAGTCTGGACTCATCGAAGCCCTGAAAAGGTTAGTAGAGCGCTCAAATATCCCAGGGCTCCTACGGTGTAGTTTTCGCTCCAGCAGAGTACGCGAAGAAAGCTTGGCGCCACCGGTTCAACAAGATCTCCTGCGAATCGCTCAGGAAGCGATCAGCAACGCCCTCCGCCACGCCCGGCCAACTGTCATCAGTGTCAGCCTGCGATTCGATCCGCCAAATCTGGTGCTCAAAATCAGAGACAACGGTTCTGGGATCGCTGACGGCCGGTCAAGCGGAGGAGGATTCGGATTTGCCAATATGCGGACGCGGGCAAAAAATCTTGGCGCCGAACTGGATATCCGCAGTACAGCCGGTAGCGGCACTAGTGTCGTCGTTCGTTTACCGATCGATTCATGAGCAGCCCGACTACGCACAGGGTTTCGTCGCGACCGCGTTCTAAGACAGGCACGTTCTAAAATCTCGGGCGCGCCGTAGCCTGCGCAGGCGGCCTGTCGAGAGAGCCGGAGAATCCCGACAAAATCTCCCAGGCCGCGATTGAGGCCGCCATCATCCACGATCGCAACCTTCGAGCGCACCAACTTGAGGAGACCAAGCCTCAAAGCGCCACCAAGGCGACAAAACCGGTTAAGGAAAAGCGATCGCGCCCAGGAGCACGAGGCTAATGCGTGCGAAAATCGCAATCGAGAGGTTCTCCATTCGGCGCTTCCGTTCCGAGTTCGCGCATCGCTCGCGCGAGCGCCCGCTTCTTAATTCCGGTAGCCAGATCCTCGAGTTGCCGTCTCGCCTTGCGATCCACCAACGGACCAGCTTGCGCAACGGCCGCCACGTTGACCGCGATTGTGGGCTGGTCGATCAGAGCGAGCCAAGCTTTGCCTAAAAAAATCGCGATCGCCGTAACAGGCCGAGGCCGAGGAAACCGAAGCGCAGGTCGCCTAACTTGAATTTAGGTTCACGAAATCAACTAGCGCCGGTTACTTCAGTGATCCGTTCGTTGATTTTTTGGTGGAATGCTAGCGCCCATTGTTTGTTTTTTTCATCCAGGTTGGTGCTTCGAGCGTAGTACGAGGCTAAATCTCGTAAATTTTCCAATCGCCGATGCGACTTCCATTTTGGGAACAAAGGTTCTGCGTCCCGGAGTTCCTGCCCCATCTGCTGAATCCTTTCTTGTTCCCGGCGTTCCTGGTTTCTTTGCGCTTGAACCCGAAGCTCTTCGTTAGCTTGTTGCCAGCGACCATACTTTTCTGCAATTGCCTCGGTCACGACGGCGCTGCGCGTTAGGTAGGGATAATAATTAATTAAGCCAACAATCTGGGATAGCGTTTCCGGTGATACTCGCAGGTGCAGGCCAATGGTTCCGGTTCTTTTGCGCCCGGCGCCAGGGCGCTTTCCCCCGTGACCGGGCGAGGATCGCTTCGATCTTGATTTTCGGTTCACTAAATCAAGGTAGCGTAGAACTTTGAATCTATGAACCGTTTTTCAAGTTGTCGGAGCAATAAGGGCAGTCGGACTGTTTCGGTTTCATGGCAGTTTACCTTCGCCGCGCAGCTCAAGTGGCCTAGCACTTACACGTAGCCCATCGCGCCGACGCAGCTCGCCGGCCGATTTCTCGTCGTTGCTTGCGGGATACTTCATCCGGGCGTATGCTGGGGTGAGTCAAATTGATATGGTTGCATAGCGGACCGGATCGGGTGATCCGGTCTCTTTTTTTTGGTGACAGGATTCATTCCGCTTCATGCTCCTGGCGTTGCCAAACGAGCTCGGCTGCGCGCCACTTAATCGCGGGCGCCAATTCGCGTGGGACGCTAATGCTCGGGGCCACGGTCCGGTGCAGGGATTTGGGTTTCATTGTGTGCGGTTGTGGAAACAACTCGTGGTATGGTTTTCCGTGCAGGCGCTCCATGCCAGTCACGTAGGCTGCGTGCGCTTCCCTGGGTGTCGCGAACATGCCAAAGTAAAATAGTTTACCGTTACATCCGCCGCTAGCCTTCCAGGGTTTACGTGACTGTCTTAGAGCTAAGTGTACGCCACGGTATCCGCTCTTGTTCCGGGGCACGGTTACCCGGATGTAGCGGACCAACTCACGTGGCCATCACTGACGCCGGACCACAGTAACGCTGGCTTCGTCCACAACTTTGCTAAGAGGCTCGCAGCGGACGCACAGCAGCTCCCGCCGGTAATGACTTCTGTTCAGGACCAGGGTCAGATGGCCGGGGCGACACGCGCACGATTCCCTTCCGGCCCGCCCAGCCGGGCCCGATCACCATCGCGACCAACATTGATAAGACCATAACGCATTCAGAGTCCGGCAAGCTTGGGGCAGTGCTGTTGCGTCGGCCGGGCAACAGTACACTCTTGACCAGGAGTTTCCCAATCGGTGGACATTCCCTCGGTCTTTCTTACGTCGCCACCACTGCCGATCTCGCGGTCGCCGGCGACTGGATATGTAGTGTGGTCAACGCGACCGAGACCGGCGCCACTTTCCAGACCAGGATCACCTATGTCCAGGCCCTGCACGACCTCTCTAAGCAGGAGTCGGCCGACGCGATCATGAGCTATTACAACGCGGATCAACTGCCGGCGTACGACCTCCTGGCCCGCGAATTCCTCATCTGCGACCGATGGTTCGCCTCACTGCCGACGGATACATTTCCCAACCGGCTATACGGGCTCACCGGGGGCTCCGGCGCGATGGATACCACCCCGTCAGCAGACGATGTCATGAAAAATCCACCGGCCTACACACTGAAAACCATCTTCGAGGTATTGCAGGAACGCGGCGTGGATTGGAAGATCTTCTTCTCCGACCTTCCGTTTGCGTTTGTCTTTAAGAAATTTGCCCAGGACGCACAGTACACGCAGCGCATGCGCGCGCTATCCAACGGCGCTGCATCCGATCTGGAGCATGCGGTGGAAACGGGCGATCTGCCAAGCGTCGCGTGGATTGACCCGAATTTCTCTGATTTCCGCGAGAGCCAGGCCGCGGCCAGTGACGACCATCCGCCCGGAGGCATTACGAACGGTCAGCGGCTGGTGGCCCAGATCTACAAGTCTCTGTCCACCAGCCCGGCCTGGACCAAGACGCTGCTGCTGATCACCTACGATGAGCACGGGGGATTCTATGATCATGTGCGCCCG
>DATFVD010000170.1:0-6231 GCA_035260505.1 Terriglobales bacterium | reverse complement strand
GGCACTGGCGTTCTTCACTCCGGGTTGGCGATCGAGATCAAAGGCGTAGAAGATCAGTGATTTGTTCTGCGTGTAAAACACACGGCCAAAAGGCTTGCGCGTGCGGCTTCCGCTGTCGACATCGAAGACGTCGGCGATATACAGCTTCCGTGCGCCCATGAGTTCGCGAATATCGCGATCGGAAGCCAGGTACTGTTCGTTGTCTTTGAGCCTTCGCTCTTGATCGCGGGCAGCGGCTGAAAGTTCATCGATCTTCGATTCCAGCGACGCGGTGCGCAGAAGAACACGATCATGCTCATTGTGGAGGGTGGTGAACTCCAGTTGAAGAAGTTGATATGCCTTTTCCGCATCGCGAACCTGCGAAGCCAGTTTGTCGCGGTCTTCGGAGACCTGGCGGAATTGCACTTCGCCTTTGCTGTTGGCCTTCGAAAGTTCGGTCGAGTGGTCCTCAGCCATGCGCAGCGCGGCCCGCAACCGGGTAAGATCCCGTTGCTCGGTGGAGATCTGTTTCTGCAACCGCGACAGTTCCGCCGCCTGCACAACAAACAAATCGTTCGCCGTTTTCTTTTCTGAGTCGAGTTCTTGAAGGGGCGTATGCGCTGGGGATACGATGGCGGCGTCCGAAGTGCGTCCTCGCCCTGCTTGCTGGCGCATGCCCAGGTGATACGCCCCCGCGCCCACTCCCATCACAAGACAAACAGTCGCTGCTGCGGCAACCCATCGTGCACCCCGATTCCAAGGCCAAAAAGCACGGGCGGCATCGCGATGGGCGGCCGGGACAATCGAAGAGGGCTCGGATTCCCGAATCCGCGAGAATAGCTCGTTCTGTACCGCCCGGTAATCCCAGGCCTCGGCTTCCGAAACGTGGCCGCCATCTGCCGCAAGAAAGGCCATGCCTTCCGAACTAAGGAGGGAGTACTCGCGATAAATTGCGCGGCATGCTTTGCACAACTGGAGATGACGCTTCAGTTCGATTCGTTCGCTGACGGCTAGCCCACGACCCTGCGCCAGAGCGGCCAGTTCCTTGAACTTCTGGTGGTCGTTCAGACGTTCGTTTTCATGCATTGTGATTATCCCGGAGCCTCTTCACCGCGGGGCTCTTGCGTAACCGTTCCAAGCCGCGATAGAAATGGTGACGGACATTGCCGAATGGCTCGCGGAGCCGTTCGCTGATCTCTCGCAGTTCCAACCCTTCAAAATAAAACAGCTCCAAGGTTCGCCGTTGTATCGTGGTCAAGTCTTCAAGAGCACACCGCAGGTGCGAGAAGTCAAGTCTCGTGCCGACTTCGTGCTCGACATCGGCCTGCCCTATTAGAGTATTCTGCAAAGACTCGACATCCGTACCAGAGTAAAACCCGCGGCGCGACAAATGTGCTCTACGGTCCCGAGCGCGACTGAACGCCACCTGCACGATCCAACCTTTGGCCGTGCCCTTGGCGGAATCATAGAGTATCGCTTTTTGATAGAGGCTAAAGAAGACTTCCTGGACGACATCCTCGGCTTCACTGCGGTCATTCAGGATGCGAAGGGCAATTGCGAACACCAGCCTCGAATACCGGCCGAAGATCAAGTCCAGAGCCTCTGCATCCTTGGATTGGAGGCCAGCCATGAGCTCTTCATCGCTGAGGGGGCGACTCTCAATGGGCTGGGGCGATGGGATCGAGTCTTGTCGGCCTGTCCCCCATATCACGGGGAATGCCAGCGCGCGCCCATTCAGAGGAGAACTCATTTTAAGATGGTAGCTTTGCTGGCCACCGAACTCTACCGAGCGTCGGAGAACCTGCCGCGAAGCATACATCAGATAGCAAATGTTTTTCCAGACAAAAACTTTTTTGGCCCTTCAGAAAAAACCTGTCCGAAGCTGGTACAAATTTGCCCTATCTGCCGTATCACGGCGTTCGGAGAATCCGAAGGATTTCCTTTCTTTGCCAGACTGGGCTGTGGTAGTTTTCGGCTCTTGCTCCGGGTAATAATTTCGTGATGGTACCGAACGACGTGACGGAAATGAACCGGGGTCCCCATGCGTAAATTGGTTTTCGGAGTGGTGCTCGGTTTGCTGTTTAGCGGCGTGCTCCAGGCGCAGTCCGCCGAGGCATCGCTCACCGGCCGAATCACCGACCCGAACAAAGCGGTGATCGCCGGTGCCATTATTTCTGTCATCAATAGCGGCACCGGAATTCATTACCAGGGACTGACCAACGAAACTGGGACTTACTACGTTTCCGATCTTCCACCGGGACGTTACCGCATCGAGGTCGAGAAGCTCGGGTTCAAGGCGGTGATCCAGTCCGGAGTAGTCCTGCACGTGCAGGATGCGCTGGAAGTGAACTTTGAAATGATGCTGGGATCCGCGTCCGAGAGCGTGACCGTGGAAGGAGAGGCGTTGCCGATCGACACGGAGTCGTCCACCGTAGGCACCGTCGTCGAACAGCGGAAAGCCAACGAACTGCCGCTTAACGGGCGCAATGTCTTTAACTTGATAGTTTTGGCGCCGTCGGTAATTCCTCAAGGCAGCTCGACGGGCACACCGGTAGGAGTCAATCCGTTCGGGTGGGGAAATTACCAGGTGAGTGGCACATTCGGAAATCAGAGCGCCGAGTATCTCGACGGCCAACCGCTGAACATCGGCTACATCAACTTGCCAGTGCTGATTCCGACACAGGATTCGATTCAAGAGTTCAAAGTGCAAACCAGCAACCTGGGAGCGGAGTGGGGCCGGTTCGCCGGAGGGGTAGTTAACCTTACGACAAAAGGAGGGACGAATTTCTTTCATGGTGAGGTGTATGAGTACTTTCGAAATCGCGTATTCAACGCGAACAACTATTTCCTGAACGCGGCCGGAAAAACTCGGCCACCGTGGGTGCAAAACCAGTTTGGAGCTGAACTTGGCGGCCCTTTGTCCCTTCCTTACTTTAGCCGACGCAATCGGACGTTTTGGTTCGCAAGTTGGGAAGGCTTCCGGCTGCGAACTGGCGAACCATTCACGGCCACGGTTCCAACCTCGGATGAACGCAAGGGTGACTTCTCAGCAATCAATAGTGCGATTATGGATCCCTGCGCCGGTTCGGTGAACAGTCTGGGTGCATGCCCGGGCAGCAACGCCACACCAACTGCATTTCAAGGCAATGTCATTCCTGTCAGCCGCATCAGCCCGACATCCAAAGCGCTTCTCAATCTCTGGCCGGCGGAAAATGGCCCGGGAGTGGTGACTCCATCGGGCACAATCAACAACTTCAATACGGTTGCCAGCACGGGGGGAAACCAGAACCAAGTGGTGGCGCGAGTTGATCGGGATCTCGGCAGCCAGCAAAGGCTCATGGTGCGTTTCACTTACTGGAATGTTCTGGATTTCGCGGTGGATCCGCTGCGGAATGGCGTGTGCGTCGACCGCTGCTCGGAAAAATATTCAACCGATGCGGCGGCTCTCTCCTACAATTACAGTCTCAGTCCTACCACGATGTTTGATTTACACGCCAGCCTCAGCCGGTTCAAATACAATCGGTCTCCGAAGAACGCGGGGTTTGATCTGACTTCGATTGCGTGGCCCGCTAGTTACAACATGACCGTGCCGGCGATCATGCGAACCCCGCCGACTCCCTGTGTCGCCAATTTTGCCGACAATATCATGTGTTCGCAGGGGCAAAGTTTTATTCAAGACCGGGACACGCAATACAATCTGGCTCCCAGTTTGACCTTGATGCGTGGACACCATAGGTATCACTTCGGTCTCCAGTACCAGGCAGGCTATGACAACTACGCGCAGACGAACGTGGCCAGCGGCGCCTTCGACTTCTGCGCCGCCGGGCAGCCGTGCTTCACCGGATTTCCCTTCTCCGATTTTCTGTTAGGGTATGCTGACAACTTCAGTAATTTCGAAAACCATTTCTTTGCGCAGGCGGTTGTCCCGGCATTCACTGCGGGCAAACAAACATATCGTGGCTTCTACTTCAACGACGTCTGGCATATCAAAGACAAATTGACGGTCAGTCTGGGGCTCCGTTACGAACTACAGGGGCCGTGGTCCGAGCGTTTTAACCGGCTCTCGAATTTCGTCGCCGACGCGCCCAGTTATCTGAACCAGTTTCTTCCGCAGGGTTCTCCAACAGTCAAAGGGGATGTCTACCTCGTGCCTCCGGGAACAAGGAATAATCTTCCGCTTGAGAAGGATAACTTCGCGCCCCGGATCGGGGTGGCCTACGGCTTAACGCCAACGACCATCCTGCGCAGCGGCTACGGAATCTTCTGGGTGCCGAACGACGTTTCGTTCGCACTGAACCCGATCAATGACATGATCAACGCGAGCGCCACGACTTACACCGGGACGGTGGATGGAACTCATCCTTACAATTCGATCTCGCTTCCCTTCCCGGATGGCATCTCTGCGCCGCCGGGGCGCAGTCTTGGGACGCAGGGCACACAGCAGTTTCTTACCCAGGTCGTACAGGCGATCACGGAGGTCGACCGCGTTCACCATCCCAGCAGTTACGTTCAGCAATGGAACTTGAGCATCGAGAAGCAGATCCCCGGCGGGTTCCTGTTATCCGCGGCCTACGTGGGCTCCAAGGGCACTCATCTGCAGCAATACTCGCAGCAAGTCGACCAGATCTCCAACCCATTGCTGACGGAGGCGGCCGCCCAGTTCGCGGCGGGTGGGCGATCTGCGGTTACGCTGTTGAAGTCCGTGCCCAATCCTTTCTTCGTCGACGGCCAAGCTCTGGCACTTGCCGCTCCCACTACGACGGTTGGGCAACTCCTGCGACCGTACCCGCAATACACGAGCGTGGAACTGGCCGGCCAAGGCTCGTTCGCCAGCACGTATCACTCCCTGCAGGTTACTGCGCGTCGGCGCTTTGCCGGAGCCGGATCGCTTCTGGTGGCGTACACCAATTCGAAGCTGATCAGCAATACCGATACCCTTACCTCGTGGCTGGAAACGGGCGTCGGCTCTCTGCAGGACAACAACAACCTTCGGGGCGAACGCTCGCTATCCTCACAAGACGTGCCGCAGCGGCTGGTAATCAGCTACGTGCTGGACCTTCCTTTCGGTCAGGGCAAGAAGTATCTTTCCAATGTGAACGGCATCTTGAATAACATTGTTGGAGGTTGGGGCATTGATGGTGTAACAACATTTCAAAGAGGATTTCCTTTGATCTTCCGAAACGGTCAAGCCAACGACGCCACCTTGTTCGGGGCTGGCTCGCGTCCCAATTTTTTGCCTGGATGTCACAAATCGTCTGCCGCAGGCGGGAGGGCTCGCCTCAACGGCTGGTTTAATACGGGATGTTTCGTGGCCCCGGCAGATTTCACCTTCGGCAATGAGCCGCGGGTCGATTCGACTCTGCGCTCCGATGGGGTCGACAATTTCGATGTTGCCGCTTTCAAGAATCTCCTGCTGGATCGCGAGGGGCGCGCCAGTGTGGAGTTTCGCGTGGAGTTCTTCAACCTGTTCAACCGGACCCAGTTTGCTCCCCCGAACACCACCTGTTGTTCGACGAACAATGCAAACTTCGGAGTAGTCACCAGTACCGCGCCGGGGACAAATCCTCGTCTCATTCAGTTTGCATTGAAGTTCTTGTTCTAATTTGGGCCGAAGCGTCATGCTGAGGTACCAGTTTCGAGATGTGAGGGACCCTGGCGATGCTGAGCCGATTGTCCGCCGCTATCCGAATTCTGCTGGTGATCGCCGCTCCAGGTTCGACCGGCGGGCCCTTATTCGAAGTGAAGGTGCCGCAAGGAATTGATTTTACCTTGCAGAATTCCCCCACTCCTCAGAAGCATCTGATCGAAACCATGCCGGGAGGAGTTGCGCTGCTTGACTATAACAACGACGGATTGTTGGACATCTTTTTCGTGAACGGGGGCCGCCTGATCAGTCCGTTGCCAACGCCGGATGACTTCGGCCGTCATGACCCGCGTTACTGGAATCGCCTCTACCGTCAGAACAAGGATGGAAGCTTTACCGATGTAACTGAGCAAGCGGGATTGGCGAATGCCGGGGATGGAAATTACGGAATGGGAGTGGCCGTGGGCGACTATGATAACGACGGTTATCCCGATCTCTACGTCACTAGTTATGGAAGGAATATTCTGTATCACAATAACGGCGATGGAACCTTCACGGATGTAACCGCGAAAGCAGGAGTAGCTGGGGGCGGCTGGTCTGTCTCCGCTGGATTCTTCGACTATGACAATGACGGCAAGTTAGATCTGTTCGTTACCCGATATATGGAG